>DUBW01000037.1:0-776 GCA_012960135.1 Methyloprofundus sp. | reverse complement strand
GGGATGGAAAAAGGCAAAGAAGAAGCCTCTAAAGCCATAGCACTCAACATGTTAGAAATAGGGGTTGATATTAACGCAATAGTTAAAGCCACTGGATTGGATCAAAGTATTATTGAACGCTTATTGGTTGATAATAAAAAAGCGTAATGGTAATTTTATTTACCGCAATATTTTTGACCCCAATGTTTTTTTTGATGAAAAAATTGAGTTCCTGCAATAATCCAATACAATGTCAATACTATGAATAAAACAAGAATGGATGATATGTTAATTGAAATGATATCACCCAAAATAAAAGAAATAGAAGAAAAATTTAGTGCGGGTAAAGGCCTAGATCAAGAGGACATTAATACCTTATTATTAAAATCTCAATACAATCATATCAATCACCTAGATGATAAGTTAAATGAAGTAACGGCCAGTGTCGTTGCGTTGGAAAATAAATTTGTAGGGTTGGAAAATAAATTTTCAGGTTTGGAAAATAAATTTGTAGGTTTGGAAAATAAATTTGACCTATTAAATGAAAGAATTGAGCATACGATACAAAAATCACTAAATAAAAATATGATGATGCTTATTACCGTAATGGGATTTTTTCTTATTCTTTCTAAGCTGATTGATAAAGTAACGATATAGGTTTTCCGTCTAAGCCGGGACAAAGTCGAATATTAAATAATGACCTTTTTCCAGAAAATACATACCTAATACTGGGCAAGGTTATTTTCTTAACCTATTGAAATATTTGGTGCTCCGGCTTATTAATAATGATTAATGTT
>DUBW01000036.1:3194-3982 GCA_012960135.1 Methyloprofundus sp. | reverse complement strand
CCTTATAATTTTATATTATTTATTTTCTTCTGAATATCCCCTAAAGAAGTGGTTTTAGTTAAAGAACAAAGACCATAAACATATCATTTTCATCGATCGTTTCATTTCTTATATCTATTTTCTGCTTCTTCTAAGAATGAACCTACCGACGTCAGTAACCAGGCACTATGGTTCATATTGGACGATTGAGGCTATCACTTTTTCTTTCTGCCCCTTAGTCAGAACCGTAAATAGTTTATCTCGTAACTCTTCTGGAAAATCAGCTTGGATATACTCTACTTCAAAGACCAAACATTCCAAATCTCGTCAGCCATCGCCATATAACCGGTGTGACCTTTGGGCTTTATGACATCCTCTCCAAAATAATCAATAAATTCTTCATAGATAATATTGGCAACATCCTCTTTATTCACCGCTTCATTAAGCCGTGGGAGAATGGCATCAACTTCAGGATCATACTCATCGGTGTTGTCTTCAAAGTTGATTTTAACCATGTCATGACGAAATAAAATTGAGGATATCTCATCATACAATTGGCCATATTGCTGTTTCAAAAGCTCGCGTTTATCACTCATTATTTACTCTTAAATTTTATATATCATATAAATAAAAAACACCATTCTTCTTCGCACTGAAATTCACACTTTAATTTCATCGGTCCTTTCATTTCTTATGTTTCTCCTCCATTTCATCTAGAAATGACCCAACCGAAGATTGACGTCTTAGCTCTGAGTGAGTCATTCCTTGGGCTTTTGCCCATTCCTCCTCACTCATTATCCCAGATGGTC
>DUBW01000036.1:1474-3142 GCA_012960135.1 Methyloprofundus sp. | reverse complement strand
TGGTAGCTAGATTAAATTATGACCGTAAAAATTATTAGGCTCATACTGATGTATTGAAAATTATTTATTAATAATCTGTCATGTGAAAAGCAATTTAGCTCAACTTATCACAGCCCCCATAGTCAACTCACTATTCACCATGAAATGGTCCATAAAATAATCCACTTCAGGCAATTTAAAAGCAACAATTCTCTTCAAAGTAAACTGCGCGGCTTCACTAAATTCATTATTCCCTGACTCTATTTCTGCTAGACACTTAATATGCGCTGAAATCGTATCTGCAGCTTTAATGATTTCACGATTTTCCTGCGGCTGCTTATTTCCTTTAAAACATAACTCATAAACACCGCGTAGTTCTTCTGGCAATAATGAAATCAACTCATCTTCAGCCTCAGCCTCTATTCTTTGATAAGCTTCTGTAATGGGTTTTGAATGATACTTAATAGGTGTCGGCAAGTCTCCCGTCAGAACCTCACTAACATCATGATAAAGAGCAGCCGTTGCAATCGCATTAGCATCTGCTTCTCCGTTAAAATATTGATTCTTGATTATCGCTAATGCATGTGCAATCACCGCAACATCCCAGCTATGTTCCATTACATTCTCGCGGTCCGAACTTCGCATTAACCCCCAACGCGTAATCCACTTTAAACGCCCTAAATAACTAAAAAACTTACTGCCATTGATTTGTTTTTTACCACACAAACTGAGACTCATTTAACACCTCCTCTCCTTGCCACTGATAAGCGACTAACTTACCGCTTTTAGCAATACTATAATCAACACAAACACTATTACCTGATAAGGGTTTAGGTATCTGATCTTTAAGCCAGTAGTGTCCAACAAACAAAGGCTTTGCTTTAGAGTCATAATTAACCCCATCATCTAGCGCCATCGTTTTAAGATTTTGAGCATTTTTAAGTTCAGAACCTAACTGTAATTTTTCTTCTAACAAACTTTCATTCGGCACCCACCAATTCACCCGCGCTTTGGTTCTAACAATTCCATCGTTGTCACTAAAAGACACACCGCCTGGCAAACTAACCTCAGGTCCTTTTAATACCGTTTCTACCGCGTGATATAACTCTGATTCTTTAGCACTCGCACGGTCATAAGCATCGTCTTTTAATCGTTGGTTATTGTCTAAATATTTATCTAAAATTTGAATCGCCCGATCATTCCAATTGGCATGAACCACACGGATGGATTCTGTTTCAATATAAAGAGGTAATGTTTTAAACCAATCAATAATGACTTGTCGCTCTTCAGCCAATGGGTAGGCCTCTAAAAATGCGCTATGCTGCTTATTATTTTTCACTGAATGCTTCCGTAAAGGCTGGCCTGCCTGATCGAGAGTCGCATAACTAATAGCATTAAATTCATGATTTCCCATAACACTCATAGCATACCCCTGGTTTACCATTGGCATGACGAGATCAAGAACTCTTCTTTGATTAGGCCCTCTATCAATAAAATCACCTAAAAAAATGGCCTTGTTCGTGACGTGTTTATAAACACCCTGATATTTTTTATACCCTAGTTTTTCGAGTAATTTCTCAAGTGCATCAGCATGACCATGAATGTCACCGATAATGTCATAACGTTTATTGGGTGTACTGTTCGTTAATTCTTTTCTATACATCGCTCTATTTCCTTATCCTTTCATGT
>DUBW01000036.1:0-1422 GCA_012960135.1 Methyloprofundus sp. | reverse complement strand
CTTTTTTATCGACCTAACTTGTCGTATAGTTCTAGTAAGCTGTTTTTTTATTTTCCATTCGAGATAAACCATGAGCCGATCCGATGAAACTCTCTACCGCCAATGGGTGATGCTGACTAGGATCCCTCGCTTTCCTAAAAAGATTTCAGTACCTGAGATTAAAGCAATTTTGAATAGTGAGGGATACAACGTCGATACACGCACGGTACAACGTGACTTAAATAAATTATCGATATCATTCCCATTAAGCAACGACACCGAAGGACGGAAGAATTATTGGTTTTGGATAGAAGAAGCTTCGATTCAAGATTTACCCGGTATGGACCCAGTCACTGCACTGGCATTTAATATGTCAGAGTCTTACTTAACACCGTTATTACCTGCAGCAACGCTAACATTACTACGCCCCTACTTTACTCGGGCGCATGAGGTATTGAACGATCACTCTGAGTCACAACTCAGGCACTGGCCCGATAAAATATCTGTCATTGGGCGAGGGTTCACCTTACAACAACCTAGCATCAATCCTGAAGTGCAAAGAACTATTTATGAAGGATTGCTACAAGAAAAAATACTGATAGTGCGCTATCAACCTCGTGGCAGTCAAGTGATTAAAGACTACGAAATACACCCGCTAGGTATTGTGAGTCGTATGGGACTCTTTTATCTTGTTTGTACCTTGTGGGATTACGACGATATAAAACAATTTGCATTACACCGCTTTACTCAGGTCGAAATGACTAACCAGGATATTACGTTTCATCGGGGCTTTTCTTTAGAAGACTATATCCAAAAAGAACAACAATTCTCTTACCCACTTTCGCCTGACCCCATATTTCTTCGAGCATTATTTGATGCCCAAACAGCCCGTCATCTGGCTGAAACAACATTGTCCGTCAAACAGACACTAACCACCCAAGAAGATGGGAGAGTATTGCTTGAAGCTGAAGTTATCGACACACTAGAACTGCGATGGTGGCTACAAGGTTTTGGAGATAATGTTGAAGTCTTAGAACCTATCGCAATGCGAGATAAATTTAGAGAAGTCGCTGAATCACTTAGACGAATTTATCAACAATAAAGCAGAGCCAAGTTTTGATTCTCCCTAAAGTCACGTGATAAGTCTGCATAATTTCTTTATCTAGGCCTCCACTAGAATTAGCTTTCGAAAAATAGTGGCGCGCTTGTAGTTCATTTGGCGTTGGGGTTTTCGGCTACGGCACTGCGCACACGCTCCTCCTCATCCTCAGCTAACTTCTCCAGTATGGCTACAGGCATGTTGGGGTTTCCAGCAACACCCATGCGCACACCCTCGTCTTCATCTCCCGCCAGCTAATCCTGCAGTATTCAGTATTATCGTAAGCAATTGATTATATTGCAGTATATCTATTTAATTAATAGACTTTCAACCACCTGGCAAGA
>DUBW01000035.1 GCA_012960135.1 Methyloprofundus sp. | reverse complement strand
ACCCAACTTCTCAGCCATCACTTTGGTTAGCGCTGCTGTCAAAGTTGTTTTACCATGATCAACGTGACCAATTGTGCCGACGTTTACATGTGGTTTATTACGTTCAAATTTTTCTTTAGCCATCTCTCAAAGACCTTAATTAAATGTTTGCAACAATCAGTATAATATGGAGCCCATAACTGGACTTGAACCTGTGACCTCTTCCTTACCAAGGAAGTGCTCTACCTCTGAGCTATATGGGCATAAAACTTGTCTGGAGCGGGTGATGGGAATCGAACCCACGTAATCAGCTTGGAAGGCTGGAGTTCTACCATTGAACTACACCCGCATAACTTTTTATTTTTTCTGGATGGTGGAGAGGGGAGGATTCGAACCTCCGAAGGCAGAGCCGTCAGATTTACAGTCTGATCCCTTTGGCCGCTCGGGAACCTCTCCGTTCAGAACAAGTAATTATGCAGGTATTTTTATATCTTGTCAATTTTTTTATACATCTTTTTAAGCAGAATGCAGCTTAAGCATTACTGCTTCAAACTCTCCTTTCTGCACTAAAGAGAGATAATTAAAAAAATCACTATATAACTCCTTGATATGTTGCAAGTCACTCCTAGGAAAGTCCGACAAAACATAGTCAGCAACCTGCATCCCTGGCTTTGGCCGCCCAATTCCTACACGCAAGCGCTTAAAATCCCTTATTCCCAGAGCCGCAATAATATCCCGCAGTCCGTTATGCCCCCCATGACCACCAGCGGACTTCAACCTCAATACACCCGCATCAAAATCCAGCTCATCATGAACGACCAAAACTTCTTCCGATTTAATTTTATAATATTTTGTGACTGAAGATACCGACTGGCCACTACGATTCATAAACGTGCCAGGCTTCAACAAGTAAAGCTTATCTGACCCCACCTTCAATTCAGCCAAGTCACCAAAAAAACGCACTTGCCGAGAAAAAGTCAGCGACCTTTCTTTTGCCAGTTCATCTAAAAACAAAAACCCGGCATTATGCCGGGTTTTTTGGTATTTCTGACCGGGATTACCCAGCCCCACAAGTAGCTTAATCACTATTCTGAAGCAGTTACTTCCTCTTCGCCATCTTCACCAGTAGCAGCATCCTCTTCATCTTCCGCTGGACCTCTAGTCTTCACGATTTGAGCAACAGTTAAGTTATGCTCCTCACCATGCGTCAACGCAAGAATTTCAATACCTTCAGGAACTACGATATCTGATAAATGCACAGAACCACCGATATCAATAGCTTCCAGATCAACTTCTATATACTCAGGTAAATTAGCCGGTAGACACGTAACCTCTAGCTCAACCATGGAATGAGTCACTACGCCGCCCGCTTTAACACCAAGCGAAGTCTCTTCATTGATAAAATGCAGAGGCACATGCACTTTAATTTTTTCATTCATATTAATGCGCAAGAAATCCATATGTATAATAGTATCTTTTGCCGGGTGCCTTTGCATATCCTTTAGGATTGCATTTTGCACCTTACCATCAACATTCAACTTCAAAACATGCGAATACACCGCCTCATTAGTCAGTCTTTTCACGACTTCATTACGGTTTAACTCAATCAACTCTGGTTCAGTCGAACCTCCGTAGACTATAGCCGGCACATTACCATTACGACGAATTGCTTTAGCACTACTCGTACCTGCACTTCCTCTACTTACAGCATCAAATTCAAAAACGCTAGACATCTAAATCTCCACACCCAACAAACAATAACTTAAAATTATTAACCAACAGCCTTATCAATCAACATAGAGCGAACTAACTGACTCACCCATAGCGATCCGTCTAATTGTTTCAGCCAACATATCCGCAATACTTAATTGCCGTATCTTACCCAACATCGCCGCCTCTTCACTTAGCGGAATAGTATCTGTTACTACCAACTCATCCAACACTGAGTCACGCAAATTTTCTATTGCACGACCCGATAAGACCGGATGCGTACAATAAGCAACCACCTTAACAGCACCTTGCTTTTTTAATGCGGCTGCCGCGCTACATAGCGTACCAGCCGTATCAACTAAATCATCTACGATGACGCAAGTCTTACCACTTACATCACCTATTATATGCATCACCTCAGCCACATTAGCCATCGGTCGACGCTTGTCAATAATTGCCAAATCTGCATCATCTAGGCGCTTCGCCAACGCTCTCGCCCTGACTACCCCACCAACATCCGGAGAAACAACAATCAAATTCTTATAATCCTGCCGCCACACATCGCCTAATAATAAGGGCGACGCATACACATTATCCACAGGAATATCAAAAAAACCTTGTATCTGATCAGCATGCAAATCAACCGTCAGAACTCTGTCAGCACCTGCAACACCCACCATTTTAGCGACCAATTTTGCGCTAATTGCCACTCGAGCCGAACGTGAACGCCTGTCCTGCCTTGCATATCCGTAATAAGGCATCACCGCTGTAATTCTTGACGCAGACGCTCTTTTCAAAGCATCTATCATAACCAGCAGCTCCATCAAATTTTCATTTGTAGGCTGACAGGTAGGCTGAATAACAAAAACGTCCCTATCTCTGACATTTTCGTCAATCTCTACCGTTACTTCACCGTCGCTAAAGCGACCTACAGTTGCCATCCCTAGGCGCATGCTCAATCGACGAGCTATCTCTTTAGACAACTCTTTATTGGCATTTCCAGAAAAAACCATCATTGAAGTGTCACTACTCATTTAGAGCATCCTCATATAGTACGAGCTGATTTCATGGGAGATTAAATGGCTGGGCTGCCAGGATTCGAACCTGGGTATGCGGAGATCAAAACCCCGTGCCTTACCGCTTGGCGACAGCCCAATTTTAGAAATTAAAGAGTTCACTCATCTGCCTATGCAGCGGTGAAACAGCCAATCCTTGTGCAATATAAACTTCTCTATCTGAAGCCAGTTTACTATATACGTCCTGTGCCGATTGCTGATCACTGAACTGAACAAAAACACATGCTCCAGTCCCCGTTAATCTAGCTTGTCCATATTCATCAAGCTCATCCAGAGCCCGATCTACTTCAATATAGCGCTTTCTAACTACAGCTGAACAATCATTTTGATTATCCCCTGAGTGAAAGCCGCTTATTGTGATTGATTTACTATTCCGTGTCAAATCATTTGCGGAAAATATTTCCCCCGTATCAACATGACACTGCGGTTTAATTATGACAAACCAGGCATCAGGTAATTCAATAGTGGTTAATTTCTCACCCACACCCTCGGCCCAGGTACTTGTCCCTTTAACAAAAACTGGCACGTCAGCCCCCAAAGCCACACCTAAGGCCATCAATCGCTGCTCGGATACTCCTAACTGCCACAACTGATTTAAAACCACCAGAACGGTTGCCGCATCGGAACTCCCGCCACCTAACCCACCCCCCATAGGCAGGTTTTTTTCGATATCTATACAAACGCCACCCTGATAGCCAGTCTCCTTTTTTAACAAGTTCGCCGCGCGCACAGTCAGATCGTCTTCTTCTTTCACTCCGGGAATAGGCTTTTTCAACGTGACTCGCCCACCCTCTGTTTTACTAAAACTCAACCCGTCAGTAATATCAATTATTTGAAAGACTGTTTGTAACAGGTGATAACCATCCTCACGCTGCCCAACTATTCTTAACATTAAATTTAGTTTTGCAGGTGCCGGCCAGCGGATTCCCCAGCCTAATTCTGTATCTGTTTGTGTAGTCATTCTATTTCCCACCGATCGACTATCAGTTTTAATTTTATATTATCTTTTGTAACCTTAATGCGCCGCGGCAATACACCGACTGGAGTATCTACATATTCATTGTAGACTATACGCCAACCCAGCTGCAGAAAGCCATTATCCAACTGCTCCACTGGCGCAGATTGCAAATAGGCGCCTAGTATCCAGTGACGTAAAGCGGTTATGGGTACAACAAAACCTATTTGTTGGGCAATAAAGGCATCTATATCCTGTGAAGTCTGCTTTTCGTCCTGCGCGTCATGCAATACAATCCCATGCTCGCTGAGCTCTATTTGCACGGCCCCCATCCCTAAAGCACCTGATAATTTTAATACATCGTGTTGCTCGGTATGCTGCCATCGAATATTTGCTGTCAGAACGTCATCACTCTTTATCAACAGACGACCCTGCATTTTCCATTGCTTTATATTCAGCTGCTGCTGTTGACTCAGCGCCTGCCGTTGTTTTGCATCATAGGTTTTTATTGAGCTACAACCCACCAAAACCAGCAAGATCAAACATAAAGCACAAGCCCGCATTAATTACCACTCAATAAGCGCGCTTCAAGCTCCAATAAATATGTATCACCCGGGTCTTTTGCCAAAGCCTTACTCAGTAGTTCCTTTGCCTGTTTATCTTGCTGCAAAGCAAACAACACTTCGATTAAATGTCCTGCTATTTCTGCCCGCGGCTCTAGATCATAAGCACGCTGAAGATATTTGCGCGCCTCTTCCAGCCTCCCTTGCTTAAATAATAACCAGCCATAGCTATCCATAATAATAGGCTCATGCGGCTTAATGGCTAGCGCCTTATCCAGATAGATTTGTGCTTCATCATAACGTGTAGTTTTATCTACTAAGGTATAGCCCAATGCATTTAGGGTATTGGCATCATCAGGATCTTTTTCAAGAATATACTTCAGGTCATCCTCTAAGATTTGCAACTTACCTAACTTCTCAGCGATTAACGCCCGCGCATAAAGTATTTTATTATTATTCGGCGCATTAACTAGCGCACTCGTCAACACATCAAAGCCCTGCTGATCTAAATCTTGCTGCGCATAAACCTCTGCTTCCAGCAATGCCAGGTCGATAGATTTTCCTGAAAACTCTGTTTTTAAACCATTTATTCTTAAGCCAGCTTCCTGATAGCGCTTTTCATCCATTAAAATTAAAATCGCACTGACACCCGCATCATATTGATAAGGTCCGGCACCAATCGAATCAAACCATACCAAAGCCTGGCCATTCTGTTTAGCCTTGCCATCCATGCTACCTAGGTAAAAGGCAGCCCGGTCTTTATATTCCTGATCAACAACCAAGCCCTGCAAGATAGTGCGTGCTACCTCACTCTGCTCAGTTTGTAAATAGACTAATGCCAGCTTAAACTGCAACTCATGGTTATCAGAATACTTTTTAATCATCTCCTGCAAAATCTCTTCAGCTTCTGAAAAACGCCCTTGCTGAATTAATAATTGCGCAACTTGCTCTTTAATTTGCTCATTTTTTTCAAGCTCATCGATTTGCTGCAACGCCTCTGTCGCCGCCGCTAACTTTCCCTGAGTAATGAAAAGCTGAGCTTGTAACAGCAAAGCTCTCTTCCATTGTGGCTCAATTGCCAAAGCTTTGCCAACATTATCTTGCGCTGGTCTTAGCTTATGGGTCTGCACATCCATCAATGCCAGAACAAAATATAATTTGGCATTATCCGGGTATTTGGCGTTTAAATCAGCAAACACCTGGTATGCTAAATCCATACTCTGTTGGCCAGTTAACTGCTTAACCATGGAAATTGCCTGGGCATCAAAATTATTGTCATCCTGCAGCAAAACAAACTCGGTATTGGTAAATGCCGTCTCTCGGTCACCAGACTTTAGCGCAGCAACAGCCACCAAATACCTCGCACCCAGACTATCAGGCTCTTCCTCGAGCCACATATCTACCGCCTGTTTTAATTTGGCTTCATCTCTTACATACAAGGCAATCTTTGCCGCGCGCTTGATCACATCGATATCCTTCACGCGTTCAGATGCGCGCATGTAACCGTCTAGCGCCAAATCATATTGCCCACGCTGCCCGGCAATTTCGGCAGTCATTAATAAAAACAAAACATCAGATGATATTTCTGTTTTTCTTTCCTGTTTTTCGTCACTGCCTAGCGCTGTCTTATTTGCCGTTTCAGGCGGATTGCTTAAACTTTGGGAACTTTTCGATACGCATGCCGACAGTATCAAAAAACTTAGCAGCATCATTACTTTTAAAACCATTTATGACATTTCCTTAAAATTCAATCTGAATTCATTTACAAACTATTGAATTAGGCTTAAGCACTAGAATATTTGCATTACCCTATATCACATAGCCACCTTCAAGGCTTATGCGTAGCAGCAAATTATACGCATTAAATATAAATATTGATACGCCCTCCTTTTTACTTCGCCCGCACTGCTTCTAGCAATACAATAATGTCAATCAGCGTACCAGAAACAGAGCATAGCTCTTAATCTCCACTTTAAGATATACACACATAAGGTTTGCTATTTCATCAGTGAAAAAAACAACACCCTGGGTATTTTTAGGATCTATATCCGACTCATTAACAACATAAAAAGCTTATTTATTGCTTATTCCGTTTGGCTAAATTAGTAAAACTCCTTAAAATGGTCGGTTACAACCATTACATGTAAATATCTAACCATCAATTAACCGGCATTAATGACACTTCTTGCGCTAGGCATCAATTACACTACAGCACCCGTTTCTGTCAGGGAGCGTCTGGCTTTTCCGGAAGAAATCTTACGCGATGCCGTGACTGACCTATGGCAACAACAAGATATATCCGAAGCCGCTATTCTATCCACCTGTAACCGCACCGAAATATACTGCACCACCCAGGGCCAGGGCGTAGGCCCTGTTATCGACTGGATTTCTCGTAACCGCCAACTCAAACATGCTGAATTTCAGCCCTATTTGTATGCGCATACCGACAATGCATTAATTCGCCATATTTTTCGTGTTGCCAGCGGCCTGGAATCCATGATCCTTGGCGAGCCTCAAATTTTAGGCCAGATGAAATCGGCCTATCAAACAGCAAGCCAGGCAGGCACATTAGGTAAAAGTCTAGGCACACTTTTCCAGCACACCTTTTCCACTGCAAAAAAAGTGCGTACCGACACGGAAATTGGTTCTAGTTCAGTCTCAGTTGCCTTCGCTGCCGTACAACTTAGCAAGCAAATATTTGATGACTTAGGCGAGCAAACCGCAGTGCTCATTGGCGCTGGTGAAACTATAGAACTAACTGCACGCCATTTACATCAAAACGGGGTCGGCCGTATTATTATTGCCAACCGCACCTACGACAAAGCACATACTCTGGCGAGTCAATTTAATGGCTATGCTATCGCACTGTCTGAGTTGCCTCTGCATATCGCAGAAGCAGACATTATCGTCTCTTCGACTGCCAGCCAACTCCCCATTCTTGGCAAAGGACTGGTTGAAAGCGCCATCACCAAGCGTAAGCACAAGCCTATCTTTATGGTCGATCTAGCCGTTCCGCGCGATATTGAGCCAGAAGTTGCAAAACTCAACGATGTCTACCTGTATACCGTTGATGACCTACAGAATATTATTAAAGATAACCTCAACTCGCGTCATCAGGCAGCAGAACAGGCTGAAGAGATTATCGATACCAATGTCGAACATTTTCTATCCTGGATGAAAGCGCAAACGGTACAATCCACGATAGTTGATTATCGCCAGCAAGCATTCGTACTACAGCAAGAAAGCCTTAAAAAGGCTCTTGCATCATTACAAAATGGTGGCTCTCCCGAAGAGATCATGCAACAGCTTGCACATACTTTAACCAATAAACTTACCCACACGCCCTGCACCCAGCTAAGAAAAGCAAGTGAAAATGAACGTCACGACCTCATTGCGGCAGCCCGAGAAATATTCAAACTATAAAATCAGCAATGAAAGCCTCAATAAAAACCAAACTAGAAAACCTGTTCGACCGTTTTGATGAAATTGCCGCACTTCTATCACAACCCGAAGTACAGGGCGATCAGAATAAGTTTCGCGCACTTAGCCAGGAATATGCACAGATCAATCCACTGGTCGATTGCTACAAGAAATTTATCGTCACCGAAAACACCATCAGTAGCGCCGAAGAGATGCTCAATGAAGACGATGCTGAAATCCAGGAAATGGCTAAAGAAGAGCTGACTGAAGCAAAGCAGCAACAAGATCAAATCGAACATGACTTACAAGTCTTACTATTGCCTAAGGACCCAAACGATAATCGTAATATTTACATGGAAATTCGTGCTGGAACAGGTGGCGACGAAGCAGCCATTTTCTCTGGCGATTTGGCCCGTATGTATATGCGTTATGCAGAAAATAAGGGCTGGAAGATAGAAACCACCAGTGAAACGCGTGGCGAACATGGTGGATATAGAGAAATTATCCTGCGCATTGCCGGGCAAGACGTTTATTCACAACTTAAATTTGAAGCAGGAGCGCACCGTGTTCAACGCGTGCCTGAAACCGAATCCCAGGGCCGCGTACACACCTCTGCCTGTACGGTTGCCATCATGCCGGAAGCAGAAGAAATTGATAATATCGATATTAACCCTAGCGATCTACGGGTCGATACCTTCCGTGCATCAGGCTCAGGGGGACAGCATGTTAATAAAACCGATTCCGCGATTCGCCTTACCCACCTTCCTACAGGTACCGTAGTCGAATGTCAGGATCAACGCTCACAGCACAAGAATAAAGCACGTGCAATGGCTGTCCTACAGTCCCGTCTGCTGTCAGCCGAACAGGAAAAGCAACACGCCGAAAATTCAGAAAATAGAAAGCTACAAGTCGGCAGCGGCGACCGCTCCGAGCGCATTCGCACCTACAACTATCCGCAAGGGCGTATGACCGACCACCGCATCAATCTGACTTTATATAAACTGGATGAAATTATGCAAGGCAGCATGGATCATGTCATCCAACCGTTAATTAATGAACATCAGGCTGAATTACTAACCCAGCTAGGTGATGAAGACTAAGTTATTTGAGGTAGATACCTTTCACCATATAGAAGATAACCACGAAACACACGAAATAAACAAAAATAACATCCAACAACTTTCGTGCCTTTCGTGGCAAATATTTCTTTTGACTCTAGCCAAGGCTGATAAGAAAATCTTAAGATGAACAATATACAATCTGTGCTAACAAACTCAGCCAGCACCTTGTTGGACATTTCTGATTCAGCAGACCTGGATGTCGAAATATTACTTTGCCAGGTACTGAACAAAAACCGCAGTTATCTACGCACCTGGCCAGAAAAACTGCTGAGCAAGACTCAGCTAAATCAATTCACCCAGCTACTGGAGCAGCGCCAGCAGGGCCAACCTATTGCTTACATTACTGGTACACGGGAATTCTGGTCACGCGATTTCATGGTTGACCCTAATGTATTAATTCCCAGACCCGATACCGAAACATTAATCGAACTTTGCCTGCAACTGATTAATCAAAAGCCTGATGCCAGCTTGATAGACTTAGGCACGGGTTCAGGCATTATTGCCATTACCCTGGCAGCCGAATATCCACAACTCCAGGTAAGCGCTGTCGATAGTAGCTATGAAGCGCTACAGATAGCCCTGAAAAATGCTCAGCTTAATCACACACCGAACATCAACTTTTTGCATAGTAACTGGTTTGATAAAATTGCTCCTCAGCGCTTTGACTTTATTGTCAGCAACCCTCCCTATATAGCAGCAGATGACCAGCACCTGCAACAAGGAGATGTCCGCTTCGAACCAAATTCTGCTCTTATTGCCGAACAGCAAGGCCTGCAAGATTTTATGCAGATCAGCGAACAGAGTCAGCACTATCTGAATCATGGCGGCCACCTAATCTTTGAACATGGCTATAATCAAAAGCAGAGTGTTCACGATATACTCAATCAATATCATTTTCAGAATATTCATTGCCTGCATGATTTATCAGGCCAACCACGCGTAAGTTATGCACAATGGCTAACACCCAATTAATATCCAATATGCCAGATAAAATACAAGAAATTGCAATCCCGAGGAAAATCGTCCAGAAGCTGCTACACCATGCCCAGAAAACACCAGAAATAGAGATCTGCGGACTAATCAGCAGCCGGAACAATACACCTTGCCAAAGCTATCCGATTGAAAATACTGCGGGCAACCCAGATAGATTTTTCAACCTGGATCCCCAGCAACAAATTCAGGCTATGGCAAAAATGCGCGATAACGGCGAACAGCTTTTTGCTATTTATCACTCCCACCCGACAGCCCCTGCCATTCCATCCAGTACTGATATAGAGCAAGCAGCCTACCCTGATGCACTGACCATCATCATCACGCTTAAAACCAAAGGGGTTTTGGAATTACGTGCATATAAGATTACTGAGCAGCAGTTTGTAGAAGTGCCGCTACGTTTACATTAAGCCCCCTACCACCAACTCTAGTCCACTGCATAATACTTCCACCCTCTAGGTGCGAGGGTTTTATATACGACTCAATCTCCTTGCCCTTTCACAAGATAAGAACAACTCCAACTACCCATCTAAACGGATAATCCTTCCGCACCTCGCTCTACAAAAATAAATGTAATTCTTGACGAAACAGCTATTTTCAGCTATTTTGGAAAGCTTTTTAATAAACTTAGAGAAGAAACAAGCTTAGTAGTAATAGGCTTTTTCAATCCAGGTTTAATTTCAGCTAGACCATACTAACCGCACAGACTTTTTTCTGTCTGCTGCATAAGATATGTATCGTTAAGTATTAGATAGAGGGCAATAAGAGTGGAACTCAGTGGCGGACAAATAGTCGTTCAGTATCTTAAAGATGAAGGTGTAGAGTATCTTTTTGGTTATCCTGGCGGCGCAGTATTACATTTGTATGATGCAATTTTTCATCAGCAAGATGTAAAACATATTTTAGTCAGGCATGAACAGGGAGCAACGCATGCGGCTGATGCCTATGCGCGTGCGACTGGCAAACCAGGCGTCGTGCTGGTCACTTCTGGACCAGGTGCAACTAATGCTGTTACGGGTATTGCCACTGCTTATATGGACTCTATTCCTATGGTGATTATTTCAGGTCAGGTACCTACTGCGGTGATTGGTAGTGATGCTTTCCAGGAAGTCGATATGGTGGGTATTACCCGCCCTTGCGTTAAACATAACTTTTTAGTTAAAGATGTTAACGACATTGCCGAGACGATGAAAAAAGCATTTTATGTCGCGACTACAGGCCGCCCAGGTCCGGTTGTTGTCGATATTCCAAAAGATATTACTGATCCGAATATTAAGGTACCTTATAAATACCCTAAAAAAATAAAGATTCGCTCTTATAGCCCCCCGACAAAGGGACATCCAGGGCAAATTATAAAAGCGGTAGACTTATTATTAAATGCGCAGCGCCCGGTGATTTATTCAGGTGGCGGCGTTGTTTTAGGCAATGCCAGTGCAGAACTAACCGAAATAACGCACTTACTTAACTACCCTATCACCAATACTTTAATGGGGCTGGGTGCGTACCCTGCAACTGATAAACAGTTTGTTGGCATGTTAGGGATGCATGGCACTTATGAAGCGAATTTAGCAATGCACGAAAGTGACTTTATCCTCGCTATCGGGGTACGCTTTGATGACCGGGTGACGGGTAAGCTTGCCGAGTTTTGTCCACATGCAACTATTGTCCATATTGATATAGACCCTGCTTCTATTTCAAAAACAGTTAAAGTCGATGTACCGATTGTTGGCGATGTTAAGTTAGTGCTTAACCAAATGCTAAGCGTCTTAAAAGAACATAAAAAAAGGCCGTCAAAAAAAGCGCTGTCAGCCTGGTGGAGCCGGATAGAGCAATGGCGTGAAACTAATTGCCTGGAATTTGACCGCAATAGTGATGTAATCAAGCCACAAGCAGTGGTCGAGCAACTTTATCAAGTGACTAAAGGTGATGCCTATATTACTTCTGATGTGGGTCAACACCAGATGTTCGCAGCACAATTTTATCATTTTGATAAGCCGCGTCGCTGGATTAACTCAGGAGGACTAGGCACAATGGGCTTTGGTTTACCTGCAGCTATTGGCGTTAAACTCGCTCACCCTGAAGCCGATGTTGCCTGTATTACCGGTGAAGCCAGTATCCAGATGTGTATTCAGGAACTTTCTACCGCCCTGCAATACAAGACACCGGTTAAGATTATTAATTTAAATAATCGTTATATGGGTATGGTAAGACAATGGCAGGAGTTTTCTTATGAGAGTCGTTATTCGCACTCTTATATGGATACTATTCCTGATTTTGTTGCTTTGGCTGAAGCTTACGGTCACGTAGGAATTCGCGTAGAAAAACCTGAAGATGTCAGACCCGCTCTGGAAAAAGCATTTGCCTTGAAAGATCGTACCGTTTTTATTGATTTTATCACCGACAGAACAGAAAATGTTTACCCTATGATTGAATCAGGAAAAGGTCATCAAGAAATGACTTTACGGATTGCACCAGGCACACCTATCGACAGAGAGTTAGCATAATGAGACATGTTATTTCTATTCTTATCGAGAACGAAGCAGGTGCTTTGTCGCGTGTTGCCGGACTTTTTTCTGCGCGTGGCTATAATATAGAATCATTAACCGTCGCGCCAACAGAAGACGCTACTTTATCACGCATGACCCTGGTTACCCGTGGCAGTGAAGATGTTATTGAGCAAATAACCAAACAGCTTAACAAATTGCTTGATATTGTTAAGCTGATTGATTTAGCCGACGCCTCCCATGTAGAGCGAGAGTTAATGCTGGTAAAGGTCTCAACCAGCGATGAAACGCGTGGTGAGATCAATCGACTGTCGGATATTTTTCGCGGCAAAATTATTGATGTCACTACCAATAGTTATGTGATTGAGATGACCGGGGCATCAGATAAGCTAGATGCATTTGTCGCCGCACTCGATGCTGACAGCATTATTGAAACCGTGCGGTCTGGTCCAACTGCCATGTCACGCGGTGAAAATGGTTTACATTTATAAAGGGGTTACCTCTATTAATTCATGACTGGCATCTATAGGTTTAAAATATTCGATAACTGTGGTGAAGATCTTAAACATTTTAAATGCATCCCTGTTCAGACAAAATTGATAGAAGCGCCCTAAAGAACAACATTCAATATTATTATAGGAAATAAAATGCAAGTTTATTACGACAAAGACGCTGACCTTTCAATTATTAAAGGTAAAAAAGTCGCTATTATTGGCTACGGCTCACAAGGCCATGCTCACGCTAACAACTTAAAAGACTCAGGTGTTGATGTTGTTGTTGGTTTACGCGCAAATTCCAGCTCTGTTGCTAAAGCAGAAGCACATGGACTAAGCGTTAAAAATGTACCGGAAGCCGTTGCTAGTGCTGACATCGTTATGATTTTAACGCCTGATGAGTTTCAATCTCAACTATATAAAGAAGAGATAGAACCTAATATCAAACAAGGCGCTACTTTGGCGTTTGCTCATGGGTTCGCGATTCTTTACAACCAAGTTGTCCCTCGTGCTGACCTTGACGTCATTATGATTGCACCTAAAGCGCCTGGCCATACTGTACGCTCTGAATTTACTCGTGGCGGCGGTGTTCCAGACTTAATCGCAATCCACCAGGATGCATCAGGCACAGCCAAAGAAATTTGCCTGTCTTATGCTTCTGCAATCGGTGGTGGTCGTTCGGGTGTTATTGAAACGACTTTCCGCGCGGAAACAGAAACTGATCTGTTTGGTGAGCAAGCGGTATTATGTGGTGGTGCAGTTGAGCTGGTTAAAATGGGCTTTGAAACCTTAGTAGAAGCGGGTTACGAGCCTGAAATGGCCTACTTTGAGTGTCTACACGAATTAAAATTGATTGTAGATTTAATGTTTGAAGGCGGTATCGCAAACATGAACTACTCAATCTCTAATAATGCTGAATATGGTGAATATGTCACTGGCCCTAAGGTTATTAACGAAGAAAGTCGTGCAGCAATGCGTCAAGCATTGAAAAATATTCAAACGGGTGATTACGCCAAGAGATTCATCATGGAAGGTATGACTAACTACCCGGAAATGACAGCTAAACGCCGCCTAAATGCAGAGCACCCAATCGAAGTTGTCGGTGCAAAACTACGTGCGATGATGCCATGGATTGCAGCTAATCAGATCGTTGATAAAGCTAAAAACTAGACTAGCACTTTAAGCAAAACAAAAAAGCCCGTCTTAGACGGGCTTTTTTTTGCGCATTACATTCCTGAAAAATATTATTTTATGTTACTGACTTTATCTTGATAAGGTGACTGACTGTCAGGTTTCACGACGTTATACATTGATACTTAAGTAGAATGGGCAAAGTTCACGTGCCCACTCTACTCTCTTGCACCCATTTGATTTTTATATAAAAACACGCTGAATAGTTACAAAATTAAAACCTATTAGCGTATGGAATAGGTTTGTTTTTTTCAGGCAAAATAGGACGAAACAATCCCTCTGATATAAATCGAAACGTAACACCCAGGTGGGAATACCCTTCTGCCAGAACCTGCAGGGTTACTGTCTTCCCTGCCCCAGTTGCTCCAGAGATCATCCCAGCTCGGTTACCCATGACGGCACCCATTATTATCTGTATCGTGTCGCCTGCATCAATTAATATTTCCTGCATAGTCATCCCTTTTTGCCTAACGTTGTTGCTCGCTAACCGCATACTAAAAGTCGCGTATAAAAAAGACGATTACTACACTTCCTGACATGAGGGCGCCGGCTCAGGCAAGACTATAATTTGCAGTCATTCTGGATTCACTATTGGGCAGAACCAATACGCTATGCTCCGCTGCATTTGCAACTTCCAGACATATAAACTGTTTGTAATCATCATTATCCAAATCCTTAATTGCGGCAACACCTTTAACCCAGGGATTCCATACCACGACATTTTTATTGCCTGAAGAACTGATTTTAATCTGCCGCTTAAACGTGGGGTCATCCAGTAGCATCTCATGTTTATTATTGGTATAAATACGGTCAGTTTCTTTTGTCAGCGTAATGACACCTTGCTGGTGTACTCTAGAAAACCCTGCGTTTTTATCTAAATAGTCAGTATTTTCCAGGCCAGAAACCTTGATTTTCCTGGCATCTCCTACATTCAAATAAGCATGAAAAGCTTCTGTGATCGCAAAAGGCTGTTTGCCCGTATTACATGTTAATAGCTGCAGCGTAAGCGAATCAGAGATCAGAATTTCTAATATAAGATGAAAGCTATACGGCCAGATTTTTCTGCTTTTTTCTGTATCCTTAAGCTCAAGTACGATTTTACTATCACCATTAGCCAACATTTCTGTTGCAAGCACCGCCCAAAGTCCAGTGCGCACAAATCCATGATCTGGTTTTTTTAGCGCTGTCACATCTTGCTCTTCAGGTGCTGCACCAAACCACGGCCAGCAGATAGGCACGCCACCTTTGCTTGCTTTACCTTCGGCGAAATAAGCATTATCGCTGATAAACATAAAATCCTCCGTTTGATTAACCGGCTTAAATGATAAAACCTGGCCGGCATAAACAGAAATAAGTGCTGAAGCTTTAGTATTATTTACTTGTATACAAGGCAGCCCGCCTTTTCCTTGTACGAATTCGATGTGCTTTGCAATACCAAAATCGGCATTTAACTGTTGAATATTAATTGTGTTTCTCTTATTTTTTAAGTTAAAATTATACTTTTCTATTAGCAAGTAATTATACTTATCTGACAAAGATAAAGTCATAAAATTACTGGCTTAAGTCGTTTGCAGCTTTTATTACACAAGCTTTCTCAAGTGATAGAACTTCCTCAATGCAGGAAGGTGCTTTAGGCCATAGGCATTACACAATTGACGGACTAAAGCACCGCTCTACCTTTCTATCTAACTGCTTGCATCATAGGATATTTTATGTCTCTTTTAATCTACTCCTGGTTATCTCGATTATTCATCGCCTGCCTGTTATGTCTAACCAGTCTTAACGCGGGAGCAGAAACCAGAATTGCCATACTAGACTTTGAACTTAAAGATTTAACCCTGCTGCCACGAACTACTACTGAGATCGAAAGAACAGCATCCATAAAGCCCTTACTGGAAACAGAGCTTAAAAAAGCCGATTATGTAATTATTCACATTCCTCTAATCGATCAGAACAATGCTAGTGGCGGCGTAGGTTATTTATTTGATCATGATGATATTGCCGCTAGTCTGGCTCAACAATTTGGGGCGGAATATGTACTGGTCGGCAGGTTGCATAAGCCCAGCTTTTTATTTGCCTATTTAATGGGACATTTAATCCGCGTTCGCGATGCAAAACTAATCGGCAATTATGTTTCCGAAGCGAAAGGTCCGAATAAAAAGCTAACCATTAAAACAGTAGAAAATCTTACCGTTAAAATAGATCGAACTCTGGACCAGCGATATACGCCACCCTCCAGCCATTAACCAGACTAAGGATGTGTTTTTCTTACATCTCTAGTGCAGCATTTACACATACGGGCATATTCACTATGCAAGCCAGCATTCTTCCCTATAGACCTGAAAATGAATTTTATATCGATGAAGGCTGTCATATTGTTGAACTATCCAATTCCAGCGAGGACCCTGATGTCTCGATTGCTCAAGCCCGGGTTAAACCGGGCGTGACCACGCGCTGGCACCGGCTTGCTGACACTGTCGAACGCTATGTCATTATTTCCGGCACGGGGCTAGTTGAGGTGGGTGAATTTCCTGCGACTAAAGTGAACCCTGGTGATACCGTGCTAATTCCAGCTCTCTGTCGCCAACGTATCAGCAATACTGGCAACCAGGATTTAATATTTCTGGCGATTTGCAGTCCACGTTTCACTAGTGACTGTTATCAAGTTTTAGAAGCACAGACAGAGTAATTTATTAATTGTATATCCTTAAACCTAAAACATCAGTTGAGCATGGATTTTGTGAAAAACCTGAGTGTGAAAGATAATTTTTCGACAACATACGATTATAGCTAACGCTCAACTGATGTTTTGGGGTGCTATACTCAATCCGATATGTTTAATGTTAATCGTAAACCAATTACACTCCCAACGGGTTCTGCCTACTTGGGTTGTTCATCCTGAAAAATCTGGAAACATTAACTCAATCTATCTCGCCCTAAACCTTGCATCTCTTAGGATTCTGATACTACGAATCTTTTAGCGTAAATTGGATTGTCTTGTTGCATGTAAAAGTGTATTGTCGTTTTAGTCGCATATGTTGAGAATGAGCTAATTAAGTAGCCTCATTTATCCGTTTTATAAACATGTACCGAACCGGAAGGGTAATTGATAGCGTAGGTTAATAAAGATGATAAAAGGTTTAACGTAAGTTGCTTCTGTAAAAACTTTTCTTTAAAATCAAATTCTTGAAATCTACCGATCGGGAGACCCCAGGGTTAATTTCGATTCAGGCCAACTCATTGTGCCTTGTGTAGAGATAGATAATCCGGAAAGTAAGTTCGATAGAAGATATTTTGATGCCATATTAGATAAAAGTGAAAACTCATATGAATTAATTTATGCCAAATTGATAAAAATAATATTGCATATTTTTTCATGATCGGTCACGCATTGCAGAGTGCATCTAAGCTTTAGCACCAGTAAACCAACAGTAAACGGGGAATTTTTACTCAGCCCCGTTTATTCTGTTAATCAGCGTGCAAAACTTACCTAGATTAAACTTAAAAAGAGAACTGATTTTACCTTCTCATTGTTTAACCATTGTCACTTTTTATGCTTTGTACTTTCTTTTGCATAAAGCCTGTGAATTTTTCAATCGGCTCAGCTTGCCAATTCAATCTGCACCAGGTTATCTGAAAATGTCGGCCCATGCCCCATATCAACAAACTCTGCAGAACTAATGCAATTAACAGTGCCTTTATTTAATTGTCTCCAGTAACCTAATGTTGCGACAATAATGCCAGCACTCACATCATCGGTAATTTTGGCATCACCTTCGAATGCACCCCGGTCATTAAAGACACGTACCCTATTGCCTTCTTGAATACCACGTTCATTAGCATCTTCAGCATGAATTAAAACAAACTGCTCGCCTTGACCTTTGATTTTATGCTCCATATTGGCATAGCAAGAATTTAAAAAGCCATGACTCTTGGGTGAAATAATATTCAAGGGGTATTTTGCAGCCAGCTCTGGATTAGTCTCGAGTGTTTCTCTGGAAGCAACATAATCAGGCAGACAATCCAACGTTTCGCCCGCTTGAAAACCTTCATACATCTGACGGAAAGGGCCTGCGACAAAGTTAGTAGCACCATCTAGTTTGAATTCACATTTACCAGACGCTGTTGGAAAGTTTCCTTCTTTGTGAGGTGCACGATCATCTTTAGTCCCCACTTTTAATCGTGCAAAACCATGCTCTCGCATGTAATTCAAATCAATGCCATCGCACGCGGGTGAGTCCCAATCAACATAGTTTTCAAGGCATTCACTATCTGACCATTGGAAGTTTTCTTCTTCATAACCCATACGTTTAGCCAATCGACGGAAAATTTCATTATTCGAGATTGCTTCACCTGGAGATTCGACGCATTTTTCGTTATAGGTCAGATAAAGATGTCCCCACGATAGCACCATATCTTCCATCTCAGCGCCCATAGATGCTGGCAAAACAATATCCGCATAGGCTGCAGTATCAGAGATAAAATGTTCTGCTGATACCATAAACAAATCTTCGCGTTTCAGACCTTCGATAATCTTGTCTGTTTCAGGTGTCTGGGTCACTGGATTGGTATTCCAGCACATCATAGATTTAATGGGGGGTATCAAGCTTTGTTTCTCCTGTCAAAACCCGACCAAGCTGAAGGTTGTTTACAACTGGCGTACCTTCAGGTATTAAATCTGGGCGGCTGATGACATCGAATTTGTAGGGATGCTCCCACACTGAAAATTGTTGCGCTCCACCGCCAACATGACGCCAGGCGCCAATTAAGGCAGGAAGACAACTTACAGCTCGAATAGCCTGACCACCACCATAGCTTCTTTCTAGCGCAACACCAATACGAATTGCGGCTGGAGGTGTAGAGGCATATTCTCTGGCAAACCTACGAATATCATCCGCAGGAATACCGGTTATTTGTTCAGCCCACTCCGGCGTTCTGTCTTTAGCGCGATCTGCTAAATCAGCGTAACCGACAGTATAATTATCAACATAATCCTGGTCGACTAAATTTTCTTCTATAAGCGTATGAATCATAGCCATTGCTAATGCTCCATCGGTACCTGGCTTTGGAGCAATATGCCAATCTGCTGCTTTGGCTGTTTTCGAGGCATAAGAATCAATAACGATGACTTTCGCCCCATTATCCTGGGCTTCTTTAACGGTATGCCAATGATGCAGGTTTGTACTGATAGAATTACACGCCCAAATAACAATGTATTTGGAGTGAATAAAACTTTCAGGATCGACCCCCGCAGTCGGGCCGACAGTCAATAACCAGGCAGTACAGGAACCTTCGCCACAAAATGTTCGCTCAGTAACCGTTGCCCCCATACGGTTAAAAAAGGCATCACCGCCATTTAATCCATGTACCAAACCTTGGTTGCCAAGATAACTATTTGGCATAATCGCGTGTGGCCCATTCTCTTCAATAATGGCTTTCCATTTTGTGCTTATTTCATCCAGTGCCTCATCCCAACTAATTCTTTCGAACTGTTTGCTGCCTTTCGGGCCTGTACGACGAAGCGGGTATAACAGACGGTCTGGGTGGTAATGACGTTTTTCATAATCATTTAGCTTGACACATAACCCACCCCGGGTCATTGGATGATCAGAGTTTCCCTTAACACCGACCAGTTTTCCATCCTCAACTTCATAGATCATTGAACAGGTATCTGGACAGTCGTGTGGACAACCACCGTGTGCGACAGTTTTTTGTATTTGAGCTGGCACCTGATACTCCTCTTATTTTCATCAGGGATTTAGTACTCTGCTACCTATTACAAGAGACCTTTTGCATAAAACCAGAAAAATCAGTTACTCACAGTTTCTAGGATAAAAGATTCGAAGTAATTTGGTAACACAAGAGTATATCAAAACTTTAAGCAAGAAAAACAAAATGACCTAGAAAAATCTAGCACGCTGATTGACACAAACTGATTTAAGCGATTCGCGGATACAGCATCATAATCCATATGTAAACCAGGATTTCCGTTTAAAAATAAGGATAACAACAATCGAGTCACCCCCCCATCGAATTCGCAGATCTTCTCATAATGTTGTTTTCTGTCGTCCTCAAACGACACATTAATCAGCAAAAATATACCCATCTAGTTTATGTCTTTAAATAGTTACTTCAATCACTTATAGCTATCAATTAATAAAAATTGCAAATATCCAACCGATAATCACTGTTGTATTTTGGGTCATTTTAGCCAGTTGTCTGCTGATTAAGACACTTGCATAAACTACCAGGCATTAATTTGCTAAATTTCCCTCCATAAAAAATCTAAATACCTGTATTTAAAACTTTATTAAGAAATGGAATAAAAATTGCTTTACATAAGTACTAGATAAATACAGTCTATATTTTTTAAATTTTATCGCTTTCACCAGAATAGGCTATTTGTGCTTCAAGCTAGGTCTATTTCTGTAGACAGACTTTAACTACAAAACCAAACCTCCATACCGAGGAAAGATTATTCGTGTAATACCGATGATTTGATGATCAAGATACTAGAAGGATGTTATAAAATTTTAATAGGAATGAAACCATATGCAAAAAAACAGCTTTATAATTTTTTCAATCATTATTTTTCCAATGCAACGTATGCTGCATTTAATTTTTTCCAGTATCACTGGTGGACTCAATGGTAATACATTTCAACAAAAGAGGATTAATTCTATGAAATATCTATTATTTATAATAACTTTATCTCTAAGCACATCTGTCTTTGCTCATGGATACATATTGAAGTCCCGTGCAAAGTTATGTGCTCAAGGTATCAATCATAACTGTGGACCCGTGACCTGGGAGCCACAAAGTGTCGAGGGCTCTGACCGATTCCCTTCAACCGGCCCTGCTGATGGCACACTCGCTGCAGCTGGCAACTTAAGGTGGGGCGCGCTTAATGAACAAACACCGACACGTTGGCATAGAGTTGATATGTTGCCAGGAACCAACACTTTTGATTGGCAATTCACAGCAAATCACGTAACCAATGACTGGCGTTATTTCATCACCAAACAAGATTGGGATCAAACTCAGCCACTCACAAGAGATACTTTTGAATTGACTCCTTTTTGTTCCGTTTCCGGTAACCATCAACAACCGCCTTTTCAAGTGTCTCATACTTGTAATGTACCAGTACGAAGCGGTTACCAAATTATCCTGGGCGTTTGGGATGTTGGTGATACTGCTGCTAGCTTTTATAACGTTATTGATGTACAAATGCCTGATAATGACACGCCGCCCCCCATATCTGAGTTAAAAGATATAGGCGATATCAACCCCAGTTCTGATTTACATACACGAGATATTGTTCGCCTTAGATTATTTACTGCGCAAGGTGAACTTATAGATCAAGCTATTGAAATGAACATTGCGAATAATGAGCAAGGGAAAATGAACACATGGCCTAAACTGTTTGCAGAATCCATAAATACTAAAAATACTGAACTAGAGGCAGGAATAAAAGATACTGAAGGCAATATTGTTCCAGTATTTGGAAAAAATGATGTTTTTACAGATATTTCTTCAGATATTACTCGAATAGAAATCGATATCGATTTAGCTGAAGTAAGTGCTTCACTGGACATTAACTTGCATCAAACTACCTTTAGCGCGGGTGAGCCCATGCAGCTGGTGTTTGATACTATGGCTGATCCTGCAATGAGTCTCACGGCAGAACTATTTTTCCAAGGGGCTAGAATCGGCTTTAAAGAAGCTTCTCTATCGAGCAGCACTCAACTTCAGATAGACATACAAGATCCTCAAGCGGGCTCTTATCAGTTGATCATTATCGGTGAAACAGCAGATCATCAACATATTGTGCAAGAGAACATTACGGTTAACGTATTTGATCCTGTTGATCCTACTGATTTTGTTTATCCTGATAACATTGGGAGTTATGTAGCAGGTGACTTAATACGTGGTCAAGATGGAAATACCTATAAATGTCTCGTTGCAAATTGGTGTAATGGAAGTAGGACTTACTATGCTCCAGAGCTTGGATTAGCTTGGGGTAGTGCCTGGGTGATTATTAGTGAAGGCCCCACCCCTGCAGTAGAAACAGAATTCACATATCCAAATGGTCGTGGTCAATACCAGCAAGGTACGATTGTCAAAGGTAGTGATAATAATCTTTATCGTTGCGATATTCCTGGCTGGTGTAATAGCCAAAGTAGTTTTTATTATGCACCTGCGACTGGGTCGGCATGGAGTAGTGCCTGGACACCTCGCTAAAGAATCAGGGTAGCACATAACCAAATGATAGTGGTGATGTTACCCTTTAGTCAACTTGATAAAAGCACCAATCGAGGCTGTCCCATCGAATCTCTATGGAGACGTGATTTTTAGTGATTTAAAGTTATATGTCATAAAACATCCGCCACTCTAATTTTTAAGCGGTTGTTTAATAAGGGCTAATAAACCCTCTAAAATATCAGCCCATGTCCCTAACAATGGTTGACTTGCTTCCAGGCATAAAAAACCGTGGCAAGCGGGCCATTTATCTATGAAGGGTATGGTCGACTGAGTATGAGGTAAATGAGCCTCAATCGTGTTTCTACCTTTTATCTAAACATCGAGTAGGCGCGCCCTGAAAGGCCTGAATTTATTGGGGGCACTATACTATTTCTCGGGAAAAGTGGCTCAATATTAATGGCCGAAAATGGCACAATTATTTTCGGCCATTGACAACTGACTCATGAAATAAACCACAAAGTATAAATTATGGTTTATTATGGATATTTATTTCTATTGAATTTGACGAATTAAGCATGCTAGACCAAATTAAACTGTTCTTTGATGAACATATGAAACTTCCGGCACCGGAAGAACCTTTAGAAGAAAAACTGCAAATTGCCCGTGCTGCCTTGTTATTAGAAATGGTGACTATGGATGATAAAATTGAGGTAATAGAGCAGCAGACTGTTTTGGCATTAGTGCAGCAGAGTTTTTCATTAACGTTGGAGCAGGCAACTACGCTATTTGATCTGGCTGAAGAGCAAAGAAATCAGGCGGTTGATTATTACCAATTTACTTCTCTTATCAATAAATCTTACAGTCTTGAACAGAAAGTTGAATTAATTGAATCGCTGTGGAAAGTCGCTTTTGTTGATGGTGATCTGGATATGCATGAAGAGTATCTGGTGCGTAAAATAGCTGACTTGTTATATGTTCCTCATGCCTCATTTATGAAGGCTAAGCATCGAATGAAAGTTGGATTAGAGTCTTAGTTAATATTTATTTTGGTATGCTTGAAGGCTATTGGTGAGAATTGGCTGTATATTGTTTTAGAGGGACAAGTAATGGCGTTTTCAGCTGAAAACCTGAAGTAGTGCAGAGTTAAGTTCTCACCTTCAGTTTTTTAGCTGTTTGACTGATAGCCATGAAGGTGTCTTTTATTGTAGTGCCATTTTCTGACATAGTATGCAAGCTCGGGCAAGGATTTCATAACACGTTGGACTAACTGGATATTTTTTGAGTAAACGGTAACGGTTTGCTGTACTGTATAGCGAATTTCCGCCTTAGCATTCCCGTATTGCTGTGCGGATTTACCGGTAATATCAGGCGTCGAAAGTGATACTTCATCGCTGCTGATTTTGTTTTTTTCCAGGAAATTCTTAATCTTGACGTTGCTGGCTTCAATAGAATTATAAAGCTGAGCAAGATCATTACTAGACTCGGCAAAATAAATGGACAGATCACAATATCAGCTGGGTATTCATGCTCTGACAAGCCTTTTGCAGTGACAGTACGCTCATACTCTTTAATATTGAATAGCGGCATTCCCTAGTTGGTAACCAACGGCCGCTAATCCCAAGAATATAAAGGCACTTAATTTACTTTGGTCTTGTACCTGCTTCTCCTTTAGATAATTGGTGATTATCCTAGAATCCGCAGTTGAGCATGGATTTTGTGGAAAACCTGAGTGCGAAAGGCAAGTCACAGCTCACAGGCAATGGCCGTAGCTCTTGGTAAGAGCTGTAACTCAGTATTTTGTGCTCAGATTTATTCACAAAACAGTGAAGCGGGGTATATTCATCCAACTGGTGACAAGTATTTTCGCTTATTATATTTAATAGTACGTCACTTTATAGTGTTTAATAACGGTCAACTGCGGATTCTAGGATTATTGTATAGAATTGCGGACTAAAGTCTGCCCTAAAGTTTTTTTCGCTTTGCTTTAAAAAAATTTCTTAATAAATCACCGCAAGTCTCTGCCAGTAGCTCGCCTTGCCAGTCTATCTGGTGATTTAAAAAATCGGCATCGGCTAATGATAAGGCACTGTATACTGCACCCCGTTTTTCATCTATGGCACCAAAGACCAGCCTTTTAACTCTAGCATGGGCTATTGCGCCCATACACATCACACAAGGCTCTAAGGTAACATATAAGGTACTGTCTATTAAGCGGTAATTACTTAAACGTTGCCA
>DUBW01000034.1:18636-110059 GCA_012960135.1 Methyloprofundus sp. | reverse complement strand
TGATTGAGTAAATCTTGCTCTCATTTTATCTTCCTCTAATTAATTTTAGAGGCGACAACTATCCTGACACAGGGGGCAATCAAGGCGGGAATGGTTAATGGGCTTGCTTATTATAAGTAGTCAAGCTATGGATGTAATGCTTTAGGGCAGCTAAGATAGGTTGATTGGACCACTACAGTTTTATTGACATATCAATATACTTATTCTGTTATTGCAGGTGGAGTGCTGAGTGGGCAAGGGCTATTTTTGGGCGTCTATAATGTTATAGCATTAGTCTGTACCGCTTTCTTGTTTATGCTGCGAAGTTTCAAAACCGTGCTGTTTGGTTGGTGACTGGGCGACAAATAGTCAAAGTTTGGCTCTTTAATATTATTGTGATTGTGGTTTATATATCTGTACTGACTCAACTATTTTCAACGATGTCAGGTCCTATAATTTCATTCGCATTGGTTGTGCATGCAACGATTATTTTAGTCCAAAAGATTAAACCAAGAATGAAAAACTTTATTTGGTTATCAGTCACTATTTTTTTGATGGCTGCGTTGAATATTTTACTGTGGGATATGCAGGACTTCTCTTTAATACAAAAAATCATGGTCTTTATGTTAGTAGGCCTAAGCATGTTAGCGGCAGCCTTTAAGTTTCAAAAAATGACGAGAGTTATCAATGTATAAGCAAAGTGGTTGATAGAGCTAATTTTTTAAGCGAACAGAAATTCTTTAGAAGTGAACCATGTGACGTCTTTCCATAACAATAGATACCAGCTTATTTTATGGGCCCATTTATTTTGGCAGAAGTATCTTTTTTTAGATGCGTTACCATGTATGTAAACTGCTGTAAGGAAATTAACAACAATGTACTAAATGCTTGACGCATAAATTATCAATGTATAGTATAAGACATAATATGGCAAAAAATAATAAAATTAAAGATGAGTTAGGCAAGCATGTTCTCATAGATTGCAAAGGCGATATTGCCCATATGCGTGAAGATGTTTTATCTGAAATAATGCGCAAGGCTGCAAAGCTTGCTGGCGCGACAGTATTGTCCGCTAATTTCCATCAGTTCGGTGGTGATGGTGGTATCACGGGTGTGTTAGTGCTTGCAGAATCCCACATTACTGTTCATACATGGCCCGAATATGACTATGCGGCCTTTGATATTTTTATGTGCGGTGACTGTGATGTTGATAAAGCGGTTGATGTTATACGTGCAGCATCAAAAGAATCAGTCTTTGACATAAAAAAAGTAGCGCGAGGCGTCGGTTACACATGCACTCATTAAGTAATGAAAGTAGATTAAAAATAATGAAAGCTAAGGAAAAATCATGAAATTAATGCGCTATAAGCTTATGTTTATTTTGCTATCCATAATGCTGACAGCTTGTACGTCAGATGAAGATAGGAGGCGTGAGCGCCAAGCAATAATGACCACACAATTAACCGAGCAAGTTCAGCAGACTGAAACGCAGCTCAATTCATTAAAAAAACAGATTAATAGCGGTTTAGTAAAAAATGCTGTGTTATTAAAACTGTATGGTGAGGCAGTAAAACGCTATAAGCCAGAACTTGCTGAGTTAATAGATGCCTTAACAAAAGATGCAACCTCCAATGGGCCTATCTTTCAATCTTTAATGCTGAGGTTTAAAGAAGCACAAGCGGGAATGTCTATTGCGGTAGGTTCGGAAAGTGGGTTGAATAATACGATACAAGAAATGGTATTAATTGATGAAGCTGCAAACCCTGCTGTTTACAATATGATCTTAACGGATCCTATCAATGTATTGGCTGATATGTCTGACGGCAAACTCGGTCGTGTTGAGGCGATGAGTAAAGAAGCAATGAAAGCTGCAGATGGGGGCGAAGAGGCTTATCAGGGCAGCCAATTAGTAGGTAACCCTAATTATGGTCAATGGCAGAATAATAGTAGCGGTCAGGTGTGGATGTGGTTAGGGGCGTATTCGATGTTTAGTAATCTACATCGCCCTGTTTATTACAATAATTGGTCAAGAGGCCGTCATTATAGTTATTACCATGATGTTGGACGCCGCCAATACACATCACCCTCCCAATATAAACAACAGCAAACGACTCAATCGACAGCCAAAGCCAAATTTAAAAAACAAGGTAAAACGTTTGCCAGTCCTTATGCAAAGACAAGAACAGGGGCAACGTCGACCACAGTTAGACCTAAGTCGTTAGCGAGCAGTAATAAATTTAAAAGCCCATATTCATCATCAAATAGCTCATCAAGTTCGGCTAGAAACAGCAATGCCAGAACAAGTCGTGGCACGAGTCGCGGTAAATAAGCTAAGTTACTATCGGGAGATATACATATGTTAGACGAATCTACGATCTGGATTGCAGGAATCATCTGCATTGATCTTGTATTGGCAGTCATTGCAATTACAGCTTATCGCTACTTTCAAAGTGTGACACAAGGGATCAATACAACGGAGGAGCTCTCTAAAAAAGATAATTTCGCCTTTGGGATTGCTTTTGCTGGTGGTGCATTGGCATTAGCTCAAATTATAGCCGCTGCGGTAGGTGGTGATCCTGCTGAAAATTACCTTAATGAGGCTATTAATGTCAGTATCTATGCACTTTTAGGCATTGTATTGCTTCGTGTCGGTGCATTAGTTAACGATAAGATGAACTTTAATCAGTTTTCTTTAACGAAGGAAATTTCAAAAGAGAATATGACAGCGGGCATTATTCAGGCAGCAAACTATATTGCCTTAGGTATTATTATTTCAGCCGCTATTCATTGGATCGAAGTTGAATCGTATGAAGGTGTTTTATCTGTACTATTTACGTTTATAACGGCACAAGTAGTTTTATTAGGTGTTACACGCTATCGTGCCGGCGTTTATGCAAAACGTCATAATGGCGCCTCTTGGCAAAAAGCATTACAAAAGGGTAACCCTGCCTTAGCTATTCGTTATTTAGGCCATATTATTGCAACAGCTTTGGGGATTAATGCCGCAGCGCATTTAGTGAGCTATTCGCAAGCAGAGCCTTGGTTTGCAGCTATTATCTGGTTTGGCTGTTCCGTTTTAACGGTCATTGCTATTTCATTGTTAGCAGTCTTTGCTCGCAGCATAATCCTAATGCGAATAAATACCACGCAAGAAGTTGATGAACAACAAAATATTGGCGTGGCTTTTATAGAGGCTCAAATCTTCGTTTCAATGGCCCTTGTGCTAGATCCCTTGTTACTTATTATTGATACATCACTATAAGAATGGCAGTTATACCATCCGCTAACACAACGGGCTACACCTTGCTAAGGCACGATATAGTGCTAATCGGAATAATGGCGGTTTTGGCTGCCTGTGGGCTGATCTATGAATATTTACTAGCCCATTACGCAGGCCGAGTCATTGGCTCCACCGATACTGCGGTCTATAGTATGATTGGCATTATGATAGTTGCTATGGGAATTGGCGCCTTTTTAGCAAAATGGATAAAAAATCCTTATCGAGGCTTTTCATACCTAGAACTGATGATTGGCGTATTTGGTGGTAGTGCAATCTTACTGATCGCAAGCATTATCGGCTTAAGTTATACCTTGCCTCAACAATTGCAAGCCATTTACGGCATTGATTCAAGCATTGCAATGGAGGGAGGTATCATTGCGATTATTCAAAAGATGGCTTCTTATACTCCCTATGTTTTCGGCTTTATCTTAGGCGTTATGATAGGGGTTGAAATACCGCTAATAGCCAGAATACGTGAGGATCAACATCAAACCCATCTTAAGCACAATATGGGCACCGTTTATGGTGCTGACTATATCGGTGCAGGTATTGGGGCAGCGATATGGGTCACAATATGTCTTAAACTAGACATTATGGTAGCGGCCTTAGGCACGGCCTCTGTTAACATCTTAATGGGCCTAGTTTTTTTATATCATTATCAACACAAAATTAAACAAGCCAAACTGCTTTGGGTGTTACATATTGCAGTTTTACTCTTCTTATTAGTGTTGGCCATGGTGGGTATAAAAATGACCAATGGCATTAATGCCACCTTCTTTAAAGATCAAGTTGTCTATACGAAAGTAACGCCATACCAACATTTAACCGTTGCAAAACGACATGCAGGAAAAGGTCTTCCGCAAGTCTATAGCTTATATATTAACGGGCGGTTGCAGTTCTCAAGTAATGATGAAATGGTGTATCACAGTTACCTTACATACCCAGCCATGTTGGCTTCTGCCCGACACGATAATATTTTGATTATTGGTGGTGGTGATGGTTTGGCGCTAAGAGATGTTTTAAAATGGGGGCCAGATTCTGTCACATTAATTGATTTAGATAAAGCAATGATCGACTTGTTTTCAGGAAAAGATCAACAAGCACCTAAAGATATTAACGATGTGTTTTTAAGCTTAAATCAATCTTCTTTTTTAGATAAACGTGTGTCAGTAATTAATCAAGATGCCTTTATTGAAGTAGAGTCGATGATTAGTCGAAACACCAAGTTTGACACCATTATCGTTGATTTACCTGATCCAAGTCATCCCGATCTTAATAAATTGTATTCAAATTATTTTTATATCAGATTAAAAGAATTACTTAATGGTGATGGTGCGATAGTTGTGCAATCGACATCTCCTTATCATGCTAAAAAAGCCTTTATCTCAATTGGTAAATCAGTGGCTGATGCTGGGTTTATAACACAGCAATATCATGCCAATGTGCCAACATTTGGTGAATGGGGCTGGACTATTGCAACGCAGCATGGCAAAAGTGCATTGGATAGAATCAAAGAGGTAGAAACACTGCCTATTGAAGATCGGTGGCTTTCAAAAGCAATGATGGAAGGGGCGTTTGTATTTTCGCCATCCTTTTATGACAGCACATCTGAGATCAAAATCAATAAACTCGGCAGTCATCAACTTTATTATTATCATCGTGATGCCTGGACGCAAAATGAAGGCTTATTCTTGTATTAACAATAAGTCATTCAACAGATTAAACAAGCGTATATTTTGCTAGGAAGTAAATGATATTGAAGTAAATGGAACTTTTTTTGTTGATAAATGCCATAATATGGCATTGCAATGTAACGCGATGATAAAAAATCATTCTAAATAGTTGGAGCAACTTTTATGGAAAATGCATTAAATGAATTGGCACACAGCCTGAATACAACCACTACAACTGAAGGATCCTACTTTGAGGCGATATTGACTGAAAGTGGCACCATTGAAGTAATCTGTTCAAATAACACTGAGTTTCCGATTCAAGTTGTTATGACAGAAAAACAAATTCTTGCCGTAACGCATTTGTTTAAGACATCAGAAGTTCAGCCAGATAAAGTGGCTGAATTAAACACTGCATTATTGGAATTAAGCCCCCTTGTACCGTTAAGTTCAACGGGTATGCAAGGCGATAATTATATTTTATTTGGTGCAATGGCGATTAGTACAGACATTAAAGAAATTGTCCATGAACTCGAAGTACAAGCTGAAAATACTATCGATGTACTGGAAGCTATTGAATCATTACTTAATTAAAAAGGTAGAGTGACTATGAGTATTTTAAGAAGTATATTTCAAGCAATTAAAGGTGGAGCTAGCGAGGCAGGCGAAGCCATTGTCGATAGCAACCTAATTCGTATTCTTGAACAAGATATCCGCGATGATGGAAAAGCTATCAACAACGCTAAGCAGAGCCTGAGTAATTTAAAATCAACTGAAATCAGCTTAAAACGTAAGTTAGAGTCGTTAAGCCAAGATATCAGCGATTATGAAACTAAAGCTGTTTCATTACTAGAAAGTGGTAATGAAGCCTTAGCAATCGAAACTGCTGAGCGTATAGCTGAAATAGAAACTGACTTTAATGAAACCAAAACTGAATATGATGTGTTGGCGAAAGAAGTGAGTGATCTAAATAAGCTTATTAAAAATCGTGTAAAGAATCTTGAAAAAAATAAACGCGAGTTAGAAAAAGTAAAAACGGTTGGTGAGCTTCAAAAAGCGAGTGCAAGTATTAATAGCAACCTTTCTTCTACGGGCTCTACAGCGAATAGCGTGAAAGATTCTTTGGCCCGGGTTAAAGAAAAACAGCAAAAATGGAAAGATCGTCAAACTGCGGGTGAGTGGATGGAGGATGAGTCACAGGCTTCTGATTTGGATAAAAAATTAGCTGATGCTGGTGTCAGTGGCACAGCAACAAGTAGTGCCAGTAGCGTTCTTGAGCGCTTAAAAGCTAAAAAGACAGCGAGTTAAGTTGGTTTTATTATTGAGAGGGGGTGACGCCCTCTCTGTTAATGCTATTTGCTATTGAAGAGGGCGGCTATGTTTGGTTTCAATAAGAAGAAAGATACAACAACGCGATCGCTTACGAAACCCGTTGAATTAAAAGTAGGTGATATTGTTGTTTTAAACGAGCGACAATCACTTCCCAAAATATTACGAAGCCAAGAGCTTGAAGTTACGGGGATCGGAACACATCAGTATTCAGATGGCATTGAAAAAGAAATCACCTTTCGATCTATTGATAACAAAACCTACTATATGTCTATTGATGACAATGATGGTGATCCACTATTATGTTTTTCAATCAAAATAGAAAGAGCAGATGTTGAGGCGTTATTTGATCTAGAACAATTTGCAGGCCTTTTTGACGACAGTAGTTATACACAACTTGACGTTCAATTTATTCCAGACTGGATCAAAGACTGGATTGGCGGAAACCAATACCAACAAACATGTTCAGATGGCGAAGGGTATTACTTTAAAGATGACTTAATCGCAAAAGGGATCACGCCTTCATCAGCTGAAGATGATAGCAGCGAAGCGTTTAGGTTTCAGGAATGTGAATCTAATGATGATTATGGCTTATTAGTTGAAGTGTGGTCGTCAGGAGAAACCGATGTATTTTTGAGTGTATCGACACCATTAGATGTTGTTGCAGAGATGTGGCCTCATGGCAAAAATTAATCCTAAAAACAAATGGCAAAGCGAAGTAAAAGCACTGAAAAAAGTGCAGGTTCAATTTGAATTTCAAACAAATCTTAATAAACAGATTACACATGACGCAGCCGAAAACTCGATTAAACCCAGTGATGTTGTCAGAAAAATCGTTGGTTTGCCATTCAAAAAAATTCAAAGAATACGAGTAGGATTATCATTAAATGAAGACGAGTTAAAAAGCCTCGCCATCCGCTACCAATTAGAACCGTCAAATGAAAAAGAAATAAAGCGACGCGTTATGGCAGAAGTTAATCTGCATTATGATGGTGAGAAGGAAAAGAAATAATGCTATTAAATTTTAGGCAGATTTATTGGCGAAAAAGACATTATCTTAAATACACCAAACATAATGATGGTCAGTTCTTTATACGTCTTGGCGGAACATTAGCTCTATTACTGGGTTTAATTGCAATTCATAGTGTGGCTATTTCGTATGTTGAAGCAATGACGCTAGGTGATGCTATCTGGCTGTCCATTACCACTGTAACGACAGTAGGTTATGGTGATTTATCGGCTAGCACAACAGCAGGGCGATGGATTACGGGGATACTTCTTTACACTATTGCTATATCACTTTTAGCACAATTAGCAGGTGAGTTTTTTGATTATAGGCTAACGCTTAGAAACAAAAAAACGCGTGGTTTATGGAGATGGAAAATGAACGATCACTTATTAATAATCAACACCCCGAATAGCGATACAGTCAATTACCTTAACCGCTTGATCGGACAGATCAGAATTTCACCCGAATTAGAAGAAGTGCCGATTCAAATTTTAACCAGAAAGTTTGATGATGGTTTACCTACAGAGCTTTCCGAACATGGAGTGGCTCATTACAGTGGTGTTGCAGAAAATAATCATAATTTAAAAGCGGTGGATGTTGCCGCAGCACAATACATTATTTTAATTGCCCGTGATGCTGACAGCGCCTTATCAGACAGCCTCACATTTGATATTTTAAGTCGAATTAAAGAAATTGGCACAAAAGCAACAATTGTCGCCGAAGTATCAGATGATATTAACCGTGAAAGAATCAAAAATATGGGGGCTGATATTATGTTACGCCCTGTCCGAGCCTATCCTGAGTTAATCGTTCGTTCGCTAGTCGCACCAGGCACTGAACAGGTACTAGAGAATATGTTTACTCATGACGATGATCATATGGTTCGTCTTGATGTAGAGTTTAAAGATAAATCATGGGCAGATATTGTGTGTCGTTTTGTTAATGCAGGCATAGGTGTTCCCATGGCCATTGTGAATAATAATGGCACAATCGATGTTAATCCCTTGCATGATACAAAATGCAGTGGAAAATCAATCATTACGCTGGTTAACGAAACACAAAATGTATCTAATAAACGTGCTCAAGACTGCATGAATGGTTAATAATGATCAGCATGAAAATACCCTATACATTCTATTTACTTGCCGCTATGTGGGGCCTCCAGCTTATACAATCATCGATCTGGCCTGATCTGGGTCACTATGGAATATTACCCAGAAAAATGGAGGGCGTTGTAGGTATTGCTTTTGCACCTTGGATCCATCAAGGCTGGTGGCATTTAATGAGCAACTCAATTCCTTTTGTTATTCTAGGAACGGTAATAGAACTTAAAAGCAAAGCACTTTTTTGGGAAGTAACCCTAATCATAATGGTTATAGCGGGTGTAATTACATGGACTTTTGGAAGCAGTGCTTATCATGCAGGTGCCAGTGGCCTGATTTTAGGATATTGGTCATTTATATTAGCGGAAGCTTATTATTCTCGATCAGTTAAATCTTTAATTACAGCTTTGATAGTACTGTTTATTTATGCAGGTTTTATCCTTATAGTATTTGATTTTCGTACTCACATTTCATGGGTCGGTCATGTAGGCGGTCTTATTGCGGGTATTGTAGCGGCTAAGTTTTATGCTGGCAGTGAAAAAGAATAATGACGTAAGTTCTATTTGAGTTTTAAGATAAAGCAGAGCCGACTCGATTATTCTGGCGCATAGATTCGCTCGCGTCCGATGTGAGTCAGGCGGTGAGAACTTTCTGATCGCCTATTCGTGCAAAGGCCGTGGGATCTGTTCATCCTGCAATACCAAACGCATGTTCGAAACTGTAATTAATCTAGAAATAAAGAGATTAGCCTATTTGTTTTATAAAATGATCTTATCAGTTATGCGAATTATCCTTGTTTATACCTTTTCAGGTAGTTGCCTGGGAGTATGCGCATGTTTTGGCGTGATGCTTGTACGGGGGGTTTTAGATGTATTGGTCATGTCGTATCCTATTGTGTTATTAGTAGGCCACATCAGCCCTACAGATTTATTAAACCATTACACAATCTGAACAAAAATACTGAGACCTTTAAATATGAGTGCTAATGCACCCTCAACTATTATCCACTTACCCCACGCCTCACGATCTATCCCAGCTGCTGTTCGTGAGGCTATTTGCCTGAGTGATAGTGAGCTCGAAGCCCAGCTTGATCGGTTAACCGATCATTATACGGACGAGCTGTTCCCGGTAAACCATCCTGATGTCATTCCGCTGGCCTATCCCGTCAGCCGTTTCGTGGTTGACCCAGAGCGGTTCTCCGATGACGCATTAGAGCCGATGGCGATACGGGGACAGGGTGCGGTCTACACCAAAACGGTCGATGGACTGCCTTTCAGAAAAGAGTTATCACAAGATGATCGCAATAGCTTAATGGATCAGTTTTATTGGTCACACCATAACCGACTGGATCACTTAGCCGAGGCGGCGTTGGCTGCTCATGGTCGAGCATTAATCATCGATGCTCACTCGTTTCCATCTAGCTCACTGCCTGTTGACCTAGATCAGTCTGCAGATCGACCTGACATTTGCATTGGTAGCGATGCCTTTCATACGCCGATCGAGCTGGTCGATGTTATTAAGGTTATGTTTGAGGGCGCGGGGTTTTCAGTGGGTATTAATAACCCTTACTGCGGAACCTTGGTGCCGAATAAATTCTATGGCAAAGATAATCGTGTTGAGTCTGTGATGATCGAAATCAATCGCCGCCTCTACTTACAGGATGAGCCTAAAGACATTCGTAAAATGGAACCAGAGTTTAGCCAGCTGAAGGGGCTTTTGTCAGAGGTTATCCTCCGACTCGTCCGGAGTGGGTGAGAGGGGGGGGCTGTCGTCAGCTCTAAGCCTACCTGCATCCGATAGCCTTCTAGCGTCGTCTGTTCCGTCCAGGCATTTGAGCTGTGATGGTTCCTCTTATGCTGGAAGCACAAAGCCAACAACTGCTGGTAATGGCGCATTAATGAGGCTAGCTCCGGTGCTAATGTATTATTATCCTGACCAGAGTTTAATGACTAAGTACTCAATAAAAAGTGCACAGGTAACTCATGGTGCAGATGAGTGCTTGCAAGCAAATCAGTTATTTTCACAAATTATTTGTCGCGCATTCAATAATAACAATAAAGAATCTATATTATTTAATGAATTTATGATGGGCAACCCATCTGGTGGTGTTCAAACTATATGTAATGGGACTTATAGGTCAGGTGAAGTTCAAGGGACTGGTCATGTAGTAGATAGCCTTGCTGCAGCACTTTGGTGTTTTTATTCTACCGATACATTTAAAGATGCAGTACTTAAAGCGGCTAATCTTGGGGATGATGCCGACACAACTGCCGCAATCTGCGGACAAATATCTGGTGCTTATTACGGTATTAAATCTATTCCTAATCATTGGCTAGAATATCTATTCATGTATGATGAAATAATTAATATTTCAAATAAGATATATTTTTCAGCGCATCCAATACCTTAAGGTTCTCAATTAAGGCTAACCAAGATAAATATCTTACGCATGTAAAGTGCGAGCCGGAGATAAAAAATCTTTTTAATCGCAACTCAGTGGCAACTCAGTGAGGCACTAATTAATAATGATGTTTTTATTTTGTAAAATAATTAATAAAAACATAATGTTACATGGCGTCCCCGGACGGACTCGAACCGCCAGCTATCCCTTAGGAGGGGACTGCATTATCCAGTTATGCAACGGGGACATTGAGAATATTATAACAATAAATGAATTGTTAATTTAAGAAAGAATCATATAAGTAGCTGAGCAGAGCGGACTTAAGCCCGCTCAATAGATCGTTTTTCTATGTTTAAAGGCTGATCTTTTTATACTTGATACGATGTGGTGTGTCAGCATCAGTACCCAGACGTTTATGACGATCCGCTTCATAATCGGCATAGTTGCCTTCAAACCAGACGACATGACTATCGCCTTCAAAGGCGAGCATATGGGTGGCGATTCTATCCAGAAACCAGCGATCATGCGAAATAACCACGGCGCAACCAGGAAAGGCTAATAGCGCTTCTTCCAGTGCACGTAAGGTTTCTACATCCAGATCATTTGTCGGTTCATCGAGTAATAAGACATTGCCGCCGCTACGCAGAAGTTTGGCTAAATGTACACGATTGCGTTCACCACCCGATAAATCACCGATGCGCTTTTGCTGGTCACCGCCTTTAAAATTAAAACGACCACAGTAGGACCGCGAGGGTGTTTCGTAAGTGCCGACGGTAATTAAATCTAGACCATCAGAAATTTCTTCCCAGACAGTTTTGTTATCATCCAGATTATCGCGTGACTGGTCAACATGAGACAGTTGTACGGTAGCCCCCAGCTTAATTTCACCTGAGTCCGGTTTTTCTACATCAGACATCATACGAAATAATGTAGTTTTACCTGCACCGTTAGGGCCGACAATACCGACGATACCGCCGGGTGGTAGTTTAAAACTTAAGTCATCGATTAATAATCGCTCACCGAAGCCTTTATTGATTTGTTCTGCTTCAATAACCATATCCCCTAGGCGAGGGCCTGGTGGGATAAAGATTTCCTGGGTTTCATTACGTTTCTGTGCTTCTTGCGAGGACAGTTCATCAAAACGCGCTAGACGTGCTTTACTTTTCGCATGGCGGCCTTTGGCATTAGAACGTACCCATTCTAATTCTTGTTTCATCGCTTTTTGACGCGAAGTTTCCTGTTTTTCTTCCTGTTCCAGACGGTTTTGCTTTTGCTCTAGCCAGGAGGAGTAATTACCTTCCCATGGGATACCTTGTCCACGATCCAGTTCTAGAATCCAGCCTGCGACATTATCCAAAAAATATCTGTCATGAGTTACAGCGACGACTGTGCCGGGATAATCATGCAGAAAACGCTCTAACCAGGCGACTGATTCTGCATCCAGATGGTTGGTTGGCTCATCTAATAACAGCATATCTGGCTTGGATAATAATAAGCGACATAAGGCTACTCGGCGCTTTTCACCACCCGACAGTTTGCTTACGTCTGCATCCCAGGGAGGGAGGCGTAGGGCATCTGCGGCTATTTCTAATTCTCGATCTAATTCCCAAGCATCAGCCGCTTCTATTTTTTCCTGTAACTCGGCCTGTTCGGCTAATAAGGCATCAAAATCAGCATCAGGTTCTGCAAATGCATCATTAACAGCATTATAGCGATTGACTATTTGCTGCATTTCTCCCAGGCCTTCTTCGACATTGCCGCGTACATCTTTGTCGGGATCTAATTGTGGTTCCTGGACAAGATAGCCGATATTGATGCCTTTCATCGGAATGGCTTCGCCTTCGATCTCGGTATCTACACCTGCCATAATGCGTAGTAAGGTAGATTTACCCGAACCATTCAGCCCCAGCACACCAATTTTAGCGCCAGGGAAAAAAGACAGGGATATATCTTTCAGGATATGTTTTTTAGGTGGGACAATTTTGCCCACTCGGTTCATAGAGAAAATATATTGTGCCATCAGTGTTTAATCGTTAAATGAATTGCTAGTGCAGCACTAGGCGTTAATTTAAATGAGGGGTATTATAGCCTAATTCAGGGTAATCTTGCAGGCTGAGTAAAGACAAACGCTGTGTTTTGTGCCGCTTTATGACAGTTAGCGCAAGTTTCTACAAAAGAACTATTTTGGCCGTGGGGTTTTAAGTCCAGTCCTGTCCAGCGGGCATAGCCCCAGCCTTTAGTGGCTGAGTATTTTTTCGTGTCTCTGACCATGATTTCAGCATGCATAAAGTCACCAGGTACAGTGGCTGCTTTCCAGGTAGCAAGCGTTTCATTTTTCCAGACTAGCTTGGCCAGAATAGCGCCCTCTGGCCAATGCAGCTTATCGGTCTTGGCGCGTGCTGCTTTTATGGCAATGGAATTACCTAAAATAACCCGCTGCGTATTATTATCATTACGAATAGAGGTGCCGATAACGCGCCAGTTCGTTAAGCCTTGAGGGTATTCGATACCATTCGGCGCAGGCCTGACATTTTGCGCATGGCTTATTGAAGGCACTACGAGGGTCGCGATTAGGGGGCAAAGATGCCTTAGGTGCTGATGTATTTTCATTTGAGTATGCTTACTTAGAAATGGGGTGTAAAGATACTTTTACCATACAGACTAAAAATTCCATAGTCTGAGTGGTTTATTTTAGTTGCCGGGCATAGGCTAAAGTATTAATCATCGCAAAGGCAGCTTGCGGGAAATTTTCAGCAAATGAAAATATTCCGTCTTCATGGCCTAACATAGTAAAAATTGACTGATGTTTTAATTGCCCCGAGTTAAACAGGTCGGTGATGGCATGTGCCATATCCGGTGTGCCGTAAGCAATATCTTTGCCGGTATATGCCAATTTTAGGGCTTGAGTAGCGCGCCATATTTCCGGGTTATGTGCATGGATAATACATTGAATATTATTGTCTTGAGTGTAAATGCTGGCATGGCTTAATGCTTCGGATGACGGTTTACAAGGGCCGGTGGAATAGAGTGTGTTGTTGATTAAGTCAGCTGCTTCGACCAGGCAGTAATTATCTTTCGATAATTCGGCAATACCTCCGGTTTGTGTGCCGCTAATAAGAAATTTTTCAGCCTGCATGCGTTGACTAATATTGCCATAGCCGTAGCCTAAATAACGATCCTCTTGCTGACCGATCAGTTGTAATTGATAGAGTAGGGTACGCCAACTATTGATAGCTGAAATATTCCATCTGGAATCAGCCTCTGTGGACTTATGATGCAAGTGATATTTAGTAACGCCTTCGATTTCCTGAGTAAACATAATAGGGGAATTTGCTAATTAACTGGGCTTAAAGGCGCAAGGATTTAATGATATCTGGATCTTGGCTTGTCCTTTTGCCCGTTTTCCGCGTTGTAACAATAGTTACCTAGCTTGCTATGCGCCTATTGCTACGCCTTGAAAATGAACAAAAGATCTGCGTTAAACTTCAGGATTTTATTAAATCTTCACTCCTAAGTGCTAATTTATTGTAAAATTAACTGTTTTGTAATGATGCCACGTTCATTATCTTTATCGTAATTGTAAGGCATTTCTATGCGTTGTCCATTTTGTACTACTCAAGATACTCGGGTGATAGATTCCCGTTTGGCGAACGAAGGTGATCAAGTGCGCCGTCGGCGTGAATGTGTGGCGTGTAAAGAGCGATTTACAACCTATGAGGTAACTGAATTTAATTTACCCAGAATCGTTAAACGCGATGGTTTGCGTGAGCCTTTTGATGAAAATAAACTACGCGGTGGTATTTTACGTGCTTTAGAAAAAAGACCGGTAAGCAGCGATCAGATAGAAGCGGCTGTGACCCGTATTAAAAAAGCACTTATGGCTAGCGGGGATAGAGAGATAGCTGCGCTGGCAATAGGCGAACAAGTGATGAAAGAGCTAAGTGCTCTGGATCATGTGGCTTTTGTACGCTTTGCATCGGTATATCGTAGCTTTCAGGATGTCAGTGAATTTACCGATATGATTGCTGATCTACAAAACAAACAAAATAATGCCTGAAGCAGTCAGACAACAAGATTATGTCTTTATGGCGCGTGCTTTGTTACTAGCCAGAAATGGAATATACACGACTAAGCCTAATCCACGTGTGGGCTGCGTCCTGGCAAAGAATGATGAAATTATTGCTGAGGCTTGGCATGTACGAGCTGGACAAGGACATGCCGAAGTTGAGGCATTAAAGCAGACGGGAAATGCACAGGGTGCAACTGCTTATGTAACCCTGGAACCTTGTTTTCATTTTGGCAGAACGCCGCCTTGTGCGGAAGCATTGATTAAAGCGGGTGTGGCGCGAGTCGTAGTTGCTATGCAAGACCCCAACCCATTAGTGGCTGGCAAAGGTCTGGCATTGCTAGAACAAGCGGGTATAGCAGTGAGTAGTGGCGTACTGGAAACAGAGGCTAAGCAGCTGAATCAGGGTTTTATTCAGCGTATGCTCTATGCTAAACCTTATGTTACTAGCAAATTAGCAATGAGTTTAGATGGACGCACTGCAATGGCTTCAGGAGAAAGTAAATGGATTACCTCCCCTGAAGCAAGACAGGATGTGCAAAAGCTACGTGCGCAAAGTGGCGCTGTGCTAACCGGTATTGATACGGTGTTAGCGGACGATCCAGGTTTGAATGTACGCATGAATGGCGTTGATGTAGAGCAACCTGTACGCGTTATTTTGGATTCATCACTTAGAACGCCGGTGACTGCAAAGCTCTTAGCGTTAGCCGGGCGGACACTTATTTTGACCTGTTCTAAAGAGCAAGACAAAATAGCAACGTTGGAGAAAGCAGGGGCTGAAGTTTATCTTGTCGCGGCTGACTTAGCAGGGCGTCTGGATTTACAGCAAGTATTCGCTTTTTTAGCCGAGCAACAAATTAATGATGTATTAATTGAAGCAGGCAGTAAGCTAAATGGTGCGATGCTGGAACAGGGGCTGATCGATGAATGCATTATTTATATGGCGCCGTGTATCTTAGGCTCCAGTGGACGAGGCTTGTTTGCGATGCCGAACGTGTCTGTTATGGCGGATAAAAAAAACATGACTGTACTGGATACGCGAAAAGTGGGTGTGGATTTAAAGCTGCATCTAAAAGTAAAGAAATTATAACGCGGGCTAAAGCCGCGCCCTACGTGTGTATTTGACAGCGCGATATCAATAATATTTTATTAAAACTATTAATTAAACATATGTTTACAGGCATTATTCTAGCCATAGGTAAAATAACTCAAATACAGCAAAAAGCAGGTGATGTTCGTTTGTCTATTGACACTGGAAAATTATCTTTAGCGGATGCCCATTTAGGAGATAGTATTGCTGTCAACGGGATCTGCTTAACTGCTGTCGAATTAACCGAGCATGGTTTTGTTGCCGATGTCTCGAATGAAACGCTGGCGAGAACTAATTTAAAACAGGTGGCGATTGGCACGCCGGTGAATCTGGAGCTGGCTTTAATGCCGCAAACTCGGATGGGTGGACATATCGTTAGCGGTCATGTCGATGGACTGGCTAACTTGCTGGAAAAAAAACCTGATGGCAGGTCTATACGCTTCAAATTTAGAGTAGCGAATGAACTCGCTAAATATATCGCAGAAAAAGGATCTATTTGTATTAATGGTATTAGCTTAACTGTTAATTCCGTGAATGGCGCAGAGTTCAGTGTTAATATCGTGCCGCATACTTTAAAAGAAACCAGCCTGGGTTTTGCCGCAGTGAATGATAAAGTCAATATCGAAGTTGATTTGTTAGCACGCTATATGGAGCGGTTAATGAAAGGAGATGCGACCACTGATTGTAAATCAGGGGTGACAGAAAATTTATTAAAAGAGAGTGGGTTTATTTAATTAGATGAATACAACTGAGGAAATTATTGAAGATATACGCCAGGGGAAAATGGTCATTATCATGGACGATGAAGACCGTGAAAATGAAGGCGATTTAGTGATGGCGGCAGAATTTGCTCGCCCAGAAGATATTAATTTTATGGCGCGTTTTGGGCGTGGCCTGATTTGTTTGACCTTAACCGGGGAACGCTGTCAGCAATTACGTCTACCTTTGATGGTTAGTGACAATAATGCTGCTTTTTCGACTAATTTTACGGTATCCATAGAAGCGGCAGAGGGTGTTACCACAGGTATATCTGCTGCAGACCGGTCAAAAACCATCCATGCTGCAGTAGCTAAAGATGCCAGCCCTGAAGATATCGTCCAGCCTGGACATATCTTTCCTATCCGCGCGCGTGATGGGGGCGTCTTGAATCGCGCCGGACATACCGAGGCGGGTTGTGATTTAGCTCGATTAGCGGAGGTGGAACCTGCAGCTGTTATTGTCGAGATTTTAAATGATAATGGCTCTATGGCAAGACGGCCGGACCTGGAAATCTTTGCCAAAGAACATGATTTAAAAATTGGCACCATCGCCGATTTGATTCATTATCGTACTGAAAATGAAAGTACCCTGGAACGGATCAGCGAATGTGAATTGCCGACAGAATATGGTGACTTTCGTTTGGTTGCTTTCCAGGACCGTAATGATAACAAAGTACATCTTGCGGTCGTTATGGGTGATGTGAGTAACGATGAGCCGGTTTTAGTCCGTGTTCATGCGCGTAATTTGCTAGATGATGTTTTTTCATCTACGCGAAGTGACTGTCAGATGCCTGTGCGTGAAGCGATGAAATTGATTGCTGAGAACGGTCGTGGTGTTTTGGTGATTATTCGCCAGGATGAAAATAATAAGGCATTAGCCGAATTGGTTCATCAGTATCAAATGCAGGATAATGGTGTCGTCATTCCAGCGATAGCAGAGAAGTCGGATGCCTGGCGCACGACGGGGACAGGGTCACAAATTCTTGCCGATTTAGGTGTGCATAAGATTCAGGTCTTAGGTCCACATAAAACCTATTTTGGCTTATCAGGGTTTAATCTGGAATTAGTGGATACTCCAGACTAGTTTAATTATTCGATCATATTGTAGGGTGGACTTTAGTCCGCTTGTTTTATAGATTTAGAGAGGAAAATATGTCAGCAGTAAATGTAATAGAAGGTAATTTTACAGCTCAGGGTGGGAAATATTGTATTGTTGCTTCACGCTTTAATAGCTTTATCGTCGAGCAGTTAGAAAATGGCGCTATTGATGCTTTGGTGCGCCATGGTGTTGAAAAAAGTGATATAACTCTGCTTAAAGCACCCGGCGCTTTTGAACTGCCGATGGTAGTTCAACGTGTTGCAGCGACTAAAAGATATGACGCTATTATCGCGGTAGGTGCGGTGATTCGTGGCGCTACGCCGCATTTTGAGTATGTTTCAAATGAGTGCGTAAAAGGCATTGCCCAGGTTTCCATGCAATATGATATTCCAGTCAGTTTTGGTGTGTTAACGGTCGATAGCATAGAGCAGGCGATCGAACGTGCTGGAACTAAAGCGGGTAATAGTGGCGCTTCCGCTGCCTTATCTGCTATAGAAATGGTTAGCCTATTTAATAATCTGGAAGCTTAATGAGTTCGGCAAAAACGAAAGCTAGACAGTGCGCAGTGCAAGCCTTATATCAATGGCAAATGACAGGGCAAGACCTAAGTGCGATTGAAGGACAGTTTAAAGAAGATCAGCGTTTAAAAAACGCGCAAAAAAGTTATTTTGCTGATTTATTTCATGGCGTACCTAAGCACCTGGATAAGATTGATGCCTCCATGGCTGATTTTGTGGATCGTGAAGTCGAGAAGATTGACCCAGTTGAGCGGGCAATATTACGCATTGGCGTTTATGAGTTGTTGCATAAACCTGAGACGCCTTATCGGGTCGTTATTAATGAAGGTGTGGAACTTGCTAAATCCTTCGGCGCCGATGGCAGCCACCGATATGTAAACGGGGTGTTAGATAAAGTGGCCCAAGTGCAGCGTAAGCTGGAAATTGAAGCTAAGCAAAAGAAAAGTTAAGGCGTAGAGCGGACTTTAGTCCGCTAATGAGAAAGCACAATATAGCGGACTAAAGTCCGCTCTACAATGTGCTAGGTATTGAGAACGAGGTAAAATGAAAAACAAGGTTAAATTTGGCACTAGCGGTATTCGCGGATTAGTCACTGATATGACTGATCAAGTTTGTTATGCCTATACCCTATCATTTTTAACTTACCTGCAATCTAACGATGCGATACAGCAAGGATCCAAAGTAGGTATCGCAGGAGATTTACGCAGTAGCACTCCGGCAATTATGAATGCAGTTGCCGCCGCTGTTGTCGATGCAGGTTATCAGCCGGTTAATTGCGGATTGCTACCGACACCGGCCTTGACCCTGTATGGCATTCGCCAAGGTATCGCTACGATTATGGTAACGGGGAGTCATATTCCCGATGATCGTAATGGCATTAAATTTAACAAGCCTGATGGTGAGGTGCTGAAACAGGATGAGGCTGGTATTCTGGCGCAAGAACCTGTGCTAAATGACGCCCTGTTTGCAGGCGAAAACCTATTGCAAGATAATTATGTACCCGCTGTGAATCTACTAGCAGAACAGCAATATATATCGAGGTATCTAGATTTTTTCCCTGATAATGCCCTGGCAGGTTTAAAAATCGGTATCTATCAACACTCTTCGGTCGCGCGTGATTTATTACTGAGTATTTTTGAGGGCTTAGGTGCTGAAGTTCTAGCCTTAGGACGTTCTGCTCAATTCATATCCGTTGATACCGAAGCAATACGCCCCGAAGATATTGTGCTGGCTAAACAATGGTCAGAACAATATGATCTGGATTGTATCGTTTCTACCGATGGCGATGCTGATCGGCCTTTGGTTAGCGATGAGTATGGTGAGTGGCTTCGTGGGGATGTTGCTGGTATTTTAGTCGCACGTTTTTTACAAATCGATGCTGTGGTAACACCTGTGAGCAGTAATAGTGCGCTAGAAAAATGCACTAGTTTTGCCCAGGTAGTGCGTACCAAAATAGGCTCGCCTTATGTTATCTCGGCAATGCAAGCAATAAAAAACGCACAGCATATAGCGGGTTATGAAGCCAATGGCGGCTTTTTATTACATACCTCTGTATCTTTAAACGCCAGGCAACTCAGTGCGTTACCTACGCGAGATGCTGTTATCGTGCCATTATGTATTTTACTGGCCGCGCAACAGCAAGGTAGTTCTATTGCCAAATTACTCAAGACCTTACCTGAACGCTATACTTATAGCGATAGAATCAAGGAATTTCCAACTGAGTTGAGTCAATCTATTTTGGCTGAAATTCAAACCGGCCAACTAAGCCAGGATGCCACTGTTTTTGCCCAATTATTTGGCGGGCAGATTGAGCCTGCTGCAGGCTTTGATTATACTGACGGTGTGCGCGTTACTTTGGTTGATGATGAAGTGGTACATCTGCGTGGATCGGGGAATGCGCCTGAATTACGCTGTTATACGGAAGCGGGTAGTTATGAACGGGCAAAAGCGTTAAATGAATTATGTATACAGCATATGCATCGCTGGAAAGATTAGCATGCCTTTTAGGCATCGTATCTGATTTTGATATAAATGAGTGCTAAACAGTGAATAGAAGAAAATCAATAAAAAAAGATTATTTTGTCATTTTTTCAGACAACTCTCGCCTATGGCTAATTGGGTCTGGACTTTTTATTATCCTGGTTGCAGCTGTTGTATGGATTGTTCTATCTATCAGTAATAGTAGCGATTCAGCAAGTACAGCAATAGCTAGCGAAGACATCGTTGCCGTGTTAGCTATAATTATAATTCCACTGGCACTCTTGTTTGCGACGCTGACAGCTATAAAAAAAATCACTGGTTTTTCCGTTATTGCAGGAGTGGAATGGATAGGGAAAAAGACGCTAGCAGGTATTGATTGGGTCATTATAAATACACAACAATTCCTGGGTCTTGAGACTAAAAAAACCAATCACCGTGTTGCACCCTCCCACAGGCGAAAAGCCAAAGTAAGGCAACAGATGCAAAAGCAAGTGGATGTCAGAATGGGTTTGTTTGATACAGAGTCAGACATGCAAGCTGATTTAGAAACCCAGCCGGAATTTTCAGATTTCCAAGCACCGGCACAGCAACAGCGTGACGCTGATTTCGATTTTTCTGCTGCAGAAATAGCTACTGATACGGGAGTTTTTGATAGTTTGGAAACCGAGCAGGCAGATACATTTGCTCAACAAGAGACGGTAGTTAATCCAGTAAAACCTGCTTCTGAAACTGTTATGGAGTTAGCTTCTGCAGATGCAGATGCAGAGGTATTGCCGATAAATGAAAATACTTTGCAAACAACAGGCGGTCTGGAAAGTGCATTTAATGAATTTGAAACGGAACTAAAATCCTTTTTCCCTGACCAGGAAGGCTCGTCTACTGTAACGAGTGACCAGTTTAGCCATATGCAGAACAGTGAAGGCGAAGAACTTTATACTAAGCAGAATCTAAATCTAACGCAAACCCCTGACTCTATTCAGCAAGACTCTGATTTTCTGATGCAGGAAGAAGGTACTCTGGTTAATTCTCTTGATCATGAGCAAACTTTAGATGAAGCATTTAATGATATTGGACAAGACCCTGGCGTTCAGTTGCCAGCAGATGAACTGACGACAAAAACAGCTAAGCCTTACACCCTGGCAAACGATGATGACTTTATCAATCGGGCATTACAGGCGGCCGAGAATGAAGCACTGTATGCGTTAGATAATAAGCAAACCAATGATCAGTTAGGCGTTGAAGAGCGGAGTCAAAAACTTGGGGAATCAGGTCTTGAAGCAGTCGGTTTAGCTAAGCAACCAGACTTTATGATCCAGGCATTACAAGCGGCTAAAGAAAAGCAAGATGCTGAGAATCAGTCAAATAAGCAGCAAGGCGCGGAAGAAAGTAGTGGCTCGCAGCAATCATTATTTAACCAGGCTGAAAAGACGGCAGCAAATATTATCTCCTCGTTTTCGCAAAGATTTTCCAAATCTCTCGGCATGCAACTAAAACCAGCATTCCAGCTTCCTTCAATCACACTCTTACAACAACACCAGCAATCTGTTCATGCCTACACAGAAGAAGAGCTGGATACTATGTCACGTTCCGTTGAGAGGGTGCTTAATGATTATAAAGTCAGTGCGGAAGTGGTCGGCGCTTATCCGGGGCCTATTATTACCCGATTTGAATTATCACTGGCGCCAGGGATTAAGGTCAGTCGCGTCAATGGACTGGCGAAAGATCTGGCGCGAGCCATGCTGGTTACCAGTGTGCGGGTGGTGGAAATTATCGAAGGGACACCTTATATCGGATTGGAAATTCCAAATCAGGAGCGTGAACTGGTTTCGTTTCGTGAAATTATTGCTTCGGCTCAGTTCCAGCAAGAAAAGTCACCTATTACCCTAGCTTTGGGTAAAGATGTTTCTGGTCAGACGGTGGTTGCTGATTTGGGTAAAATGCCTCATTTACTGGTCGCAGGAACGACTGGCTCGGGTAAATCTGTGGCGATTAATACCATGATTCTTAGTATGCTGTACAAGGCTACGCCTGATCAGGTGCGCATGATTATGGTGGATCCAAAAATGTTGGAGTTGTCGATTTATGAAGGCATTCCACATTTATTAACGCCGGTTGTTACCGATATGAAAGAAGCGCAGAATGCATTGCGCTGGGCAGTCGCGGAGATGGAACGTCGCTATAAGCTGATGTCTAAAGTCAGCGTTAGAAATCTTGCTGGATTTAATCAGAAGATAAAGGATGCTGAGGCACGAGGTGAAACTATTCGTGATCCATTATTTCAGTTAACAGAACCATTAGCGGAAGGTGAATCTTTTCCTGTGTTAACGACCTTGCCGAGTATTGTCATTGTGATCGATGAGCTGGCAGATATGATGATGGTCGTCGGTAAAAAAGTTGAAGAGCTTATTGCTCGTCTGGCGCAAAAAGCCCGAGCTGCGGGGATTCATTTGATTCTGGCGACACAGCGGCCATCGGTTGATGTTTTAACTGGCTTGATTAAAGCCAATGTGCCCACGCGTATTTCTTTTCAGGTATCCTCGCGTATCGATTCGCGTACCATTTTAGACCAGGGTGGCGCTGAAGCGTTGCTGGGAAATGGTGATATGCTGTTTTTACCTTCAGGAACCAGTGTTCCCACACGATCGCATGGTGCATTTGTTGATGATCATGAGGTTCATGCCGTAGTGGATTATCTAAAAACACAAGGCTCAGTCAGGTATGTAAATGAAATTATTCAGGAAGCACCTGCAGAAAATGCGGCCACTATTGAGAATGCCCAGGATGCGGTAGATGAATTATATGATGATGCGGTTAGCTTTGTAATGGAAACTGGCAGGGCATCTATTTCCAGTGTACAACGTCGTTTTAAAGTAGGGTATAATCGTGCCGCCAGAATGATAGACCAAATGGAAGAAGAAAATATTGTCAGTGAACCAGAAGGTAATGGATCAAGACGAGTTCTGGGTAGAGAATAAAGTGTTAATAGAAGTATATGTATTGCACTACTTCTAATTATTATTGTTATTGTTATAGATATTATGTTTAAAGAATATATGCAATTGTGCTGGCTGAGTGGTTATCCGGATGATTTACCGACAGATCGAAAATTTCTTTATATTAATTTAGCCATTTATTTTTTGTTAGGACTCTTTATTCAGGGAAACATTAGTGACCCTATAGACGCTTTTCTGCAAATATTCATAGAAGTTTTTATTACGCTGTCTTTTATGGCTGCGTTATTGTATAGAGATGGTAGTGCTTACAATTTTGAGCGATTTCTAACAGCCATCCTGGTCTGTGAAAATTTTGTCTACACGATAGGGTTACCTATACTGTTCTGGTTTATTTTCGCTAAAGGCAGTGATTACAATTCCTACCCAATTTATCTAGGCGCTTTGCTAATGATATGGTCTATTGTTATCATCGCTTACTTATTAAAAGGACTTTTTGGGTTTAACTGGAAAAACAGCGCCAGCTTGTCTGTGCTGTATTTTGTTTTGACCTACTTTGGTTCTTTTGGTTTGTTAATGTTGACAGGCTTATAGAGAGGACTTCAGTCCGCTCTACTCAGGTTTTATAATTTCACCGTTACTTTGTTTTATCAATTTATCAACACAGTTACCCTCGGCATTAATTAATTCTACTTGTAAAGGCATTTTGCCAACCGCATGGGTGGCACAGGATAAACAAGGGTCATAAGCCCGAATCGCCACTTCCAAATTAGTCAATAATGGCTCAGTGAGTTCCTCTCCGGAGAGATATTCAGCCGCCACCTGACGCACAGACTCATTCATTCCCATATTATTACTGGTGGTAGAAACGATCAGGTTTGCCTTGGTCACAATATCGTTATCATCTATCTGATAGTCATGAAATAAGGTGCCGCGCGGCGCTTCAATAACGCCAATGCCCCGGTAGCGTTTTTCGCCTTGAGCCTCTAAATCAGAGCTCATAATGTCGGGGTCATGCAGTAAGTTTTTAATACTTTCCGCACAATGTAATACTTCAATTAACCGTGCCCAATGAAAAGCCAGGGTGCTGTGCACCATCGCCATGTTGTTTGAATTCCAACCGCGCAGCTTCTGCAAGAGGGGTGTTAATGTAATCACAGTTATTGACTCTGGCTAAGGGCCCTACGCGGTACCAGCCATCGTCTTTGCCCGGTGCAGTTAGATAAGGGAATTTCATATAGGTCCATGAGCGTACTTCCTCATGGATAATATCGTTATACTGACAATAATCGAAATGGTCGAGTAGGGTATTTCCCATTGCATCTTTAGCGCGTATGCCCCCATGATAGAGTTCTAAGGCGCCATCAGGCTTGGTCAGACTTAAATAATTAGTGCGGATAGTTGCGAAATCATCATAATAAGGTAAGTTGGAACAGTGTATTTTCTTTACCAGGGCAACTGAACCAGCGGCCCAATCTATCATTTGATCAATATCTGCCAGTAAATAGTCACGTTCCTCTTTAGTCAAAGATTTATTCATACCTCCCGCATAGCGCCCGTGCCATGGATACGTTTGCCAGATACCATGCGAATTACTTCCTGGCCGAATTTGCGTAATTTGACTCCTTGTAAGCCGACTTCAGGGTAGTCATTTAAAACCGCGATAATATTGCGTTTGCTAATATCACTTTCAAAACCAAAGAGTAAATCGGGGCTGGATAGGTGAAAAAAATGCAGCGCATGTGATTGCAGAACCTGGCCAAAATGTAATAAACGCCTGAGTTTATCAGCCGCAACTGGCAAGTTTTCGGGGTCTATACCTACTAATTGATCGATCGCTTTAGCGGCGGCTAAATGATGACTGACAGGGCAGATGCCGTATAATCGCTGAACTAAAACGGGCAATTCCCAGTAGGGGCGGCCTTGAATGAACTTTTCAAAACCGCGAAATTCGACAATATGCAAGCGGGCTTGCTGCACTTTATTATTTTCATCTAATAATAAAGTAACTTTGCCGTGACCTTCTACACGGGAGACTGGGTCAACGACAACGCGTTTTAATTTTTCTGGATTAGCAGCGGTTTCTAAGTTTTCATACATAAGTCTCTGCACCTTTAGAAAGTGTACTATCTGATAGATTGTATATCAGGATAGTTTACTTACAAGTGATAATGTTTATTTTTTGCAGATGAGTCATTGATAGACAAACATGAGGGTAAAACAAATATATACAAAAAAAGTAGTGTTTTTTAAGTAAGCATTTATAAAATGCTTAAAGATGTTGTAAAATAGTCAGCTTAATTAATTTTTTGCTCCGGATTTACGTTCCGGTTTGCATGCAGGTGTCATATGTCTAATATTGTAGTATCCGCTTTATATAAGTTCGCCACGCTCGAAGATTTCACCCAACTCAGAAACCCCCTATTGCAACTGATGGAAAAGCATCAGGTCAAAGGCACTTTATTGCTTGCTAAAGAGGGTATTAACGGTACCATTGCCGGCGATCGTCAAGGAGTCGATGCCATTATCGCCTGGTTACGCTCTGACTCCCGTCTTGCAGATATTCAAAGTAAGGAGTCTTATGAACTGGAAATGCCGTTTTATCGTAGTAAGGTCAAATTAAAGAAAGAAATTGTTACCATGGGCGTTGATAGTATAGATCCCAGGAAGATTGTCGGCACTTATGTCAAGCCGCAGGACTGGAACGCACTTATTTCTGATCCTGAAGTATTACTGATTGATACGCGTAACGATTATGAAGTTAAGATAGGCGGATTTAAAAATGCGCTTAATCCTGAAACAGATACTTTTCGTGAGTTTCCTGATTATGTGAAAGAACATTTGGATCCAAAGAAGCACAAAAAAGTCGCTATGTATTGTACCGGTGGTATACGCTGTGAAAAATCTACTGCTTACTTGAAAGAACAGGGGTTTGATGAGGTCTATCACCTTCAAGGTGGGGTGTTGAAATATCTGGAAGAAGTACCTGTGGAACAATCACTATGGCAAGGGGAATGCTTTGTTTTTGACAATCGGGTTGCGGTAAATCATGACCTGAAAAAAGGACAGTACGACCAATGCTATGCGTGTCGATACCCCATTACAGAGGAAGAAAAAAATAGCGAATACTATCAAAAAGGCGTTAGCTGCCCACATTGCTACGATAAAGTAAATGAAAAGCAGCGGCAACGATTTGCCGAGAGAGAGAAGCAAGTGCAATTAGCGAAACAACGTGGTGAAGAGCATATAGGGTCATCGACAAGAGATATTTCAGCACAGCGTCGCGCATCAAAATACCAGGAAAAAGATGTGCAAAGACAGCATGTCCTGCTCCGAGAAGCGTCTAAGTAAGTAAGTAAGTAAGTAAGTAATTGGCAGCGGGTTCTTCAGTCCCGAATGGACCCTTACGGGGCTGAATGCCTCGTGTCTAGTTACCTATATTGGTTTTCCTTGCCCATCATTATAAATAATAGGTCATGATTTCTTTGTATCGGAATACTTACTCAATTCGGCGTGTTATCACGTCAATTGCAATTATTATTAGCATCATCTTTATCGGCTACTGGCTGGAAAGTCATATTGCGCTGCTAGAAGTGACCTTACAAGAATTAGGGCCCTGGGCTGGTATTGGATTTATAGCGCTATTTATAGTGCTTACGCCATTTTTTTTCTCTGTCGATGTTCTCTGTGTTATCGCAGGTGCGCTATTTACGCTGAATGAAGCGATTGTCTATGTGATGATAGCGACGATGATGGCAGCGGCAGTTATATTTTATCTAGGTCGCTATGTCGCCAAAGAAAAAGCACAAATGCTCTTACAGCATCATCCCAAGCTCAATATGTGTTCCCAGTTGATTGATAGGAATGGCTTTAAAGTAATGTTTTTACTGCGTTTATTGCCAATCCCTTTTGCTCTTTTGAGTTATGTTTTTGCTATTAGTCGTAGCTCATTTTTACCTTACTGGATAGCGACAACCGGATTGTTTATTTATAACACGGCTTTGGTTTATTTCGGCTATCTGGCGAGTCATTTTTCCAACCAGTTAACACAAGGGGAAAACTATGATGGACCACATAATATATTACTTTTTGGTGGGGTCTTTGCGTGTATTCTGGTGATTCTGTTAATTTCTAAAATAGCAAAGCATCAGCTTGTACAGATACATCCCAATACAGAACAGTTATTGTAAATATGCTCGTTAACAACTGGAGCCTTCTGATATTGGGTGTTTTTATCCTGTCCGGAGCTGAGCGCGAAGAATAGCTTATTTTGTTTGCTTAAATTAAAGGTTCGACACCTTTATAAAACGGGTAGCTCTATCCAGCTCAAATTACAGAGCCAGGTTTTTGAGACGATAGAAATTATGTTTCTCACTCATAAAAAGTTAATCTTCAGTCGCTTCAAGCTGCTCGCTGATTTCCATCCATTCCAGCTCGCTCTCTTCTAATGCCTGATCTACCTGAGATTTTTCTAGAAGCACCTGTTTTAAGCGTACTTTATTAGATTCCTCATATAGACTGGTTTCAGCTAGCTGACTTTCTAGATTTTTTTGTTGCTGGTGATGTTTTTCTAAGGCCTTATCCGCTTTTCTCAGCGCATCGTATAAGGGTTTTAATTTTTTTCGTCGCTCTGCATCCTGCTTGCGCTGTACTTTTTTATTAATACTGGTAGCGGGGGTATTTTCAGCACTATCGCTAGCTAGTAGTTTTTGTTCGTTAAGCCATAGGCGGTAATCATCCAAGTCACCATCGAACTGGGAGACTGTGCCATTAGCAACTAAATACAGTTGGTCGGTAACCGAGCGCAGCATATGTCTGTCATGCGAGACGATGATAATTGCGCCCTGGTAGTCCTGTAAGGCAACGCTGAGCGCGTGGCGCATTTCTAGGTCCAAGTGGTTGGTGGGTTCGTCCAGTAATAACAGATTTGGATTCTGGTAGACCAGTAAGGCTAGCACTAGACGCGCTTTTTCACCACCGGAGAATGGAGCGATAGGATCGAATGTTTTATCGTCCTTAAAATTAAAGCCACCAAGAAAATTTCTTAATTCTTTTTCTGTAGCTTTGGGATTAATTTTTTGTAGATGCCATAAAGGGCTTTCATCCAGGTGTAGTTGCTCTAGTTGATGCTGAGCGAAATAGCCGAGTTTTAAAGTATCGGCAAACTGGCTTTCACCGGCATTGATAGATAGTTCATTTGCTAATACTTTGATTAACGTTGATTTACCAGCGCCATTGGGTCCGAGCAGACCGATACGATCACCCGGGGAGATAAACAAGTTAATATCATTTAAGATGTTTGTCTTGCCATACCCGATACTCACATTTTCTAGTTTGAGCATCGGGTTAGGTAGCTTGTCAGGTTGCGCGAAGCTGAAATTAAAAGGTGAATCGACATGTGCCTGGGCGATTAACTCCATGCGTTGTAAAGATTTAATTCTGCTTTGGGCTTGTTTTGCTTTGGTGGCTTGTGCGCGGAAACGGCTAATAAAACTCTGGATATGCGCAATTTCACGTTGTTGTTTTTCGAATGAAGATTGTTGCAATGCTAGTTTTTCAGCGCGTATTTTCTCAAAGGCGGAATAGTTTCCTGTATATATTTCACCGACCTGATTTTCTATATGCACGATATGATCGGCAATAGTATCCAGGAATTCACGATCATGGGAAATCAGTAATAATGTCCCTGGGTAGCGGCACAGCCAGTCCTGTAAAAAGATAACCGCATCAAGATCCAAATGGTTGGTTGGCTCATCGAGTAACAGCACATCAGATCGGCACATAAGCGCCTGTGCGAGATTTAAGCGCATCCGCCAACCACCGGAAAAAGAGCTAACGCTGAGTCGTTCCTGGCTGGATTGAAAACCCAGGCCGTTCATTAGGCGGGCAGCTCGTGCAGTGGCGGTATAACCACCAATTATATCCATTTTGGCATGCAATTCAGCTTGCTTGATGCCGTTATCGTCTTGTTCTGCCTGGGAAATGTTCTGCTGTATGTTACGCAGTTCCTGGTCACCATCAATAATATATTCGAGAGCTGCTTGTTCTGTTGCCGGTGTTTCCTGGGCAACATGAGCGACCTCCAGCTGTTGAGGCATGGTAAAATCCCCCGCATCAGGGTGTAGCTCGTTGCGTATTAGCGCAAAAAAACTGGACTTTCCAACACCATTTGCACCGGTAATGCCGACTTTCTGACCTTTGTGTAAGGTAAACGAGGTATTGGCAAATAACACACGAGAGCCACGGCGCAGAGAAACATTTTTAAAATTCAGCATAAACAGTATGGTACAGACAAAGAAACAACATAATCCTGTGTTTAAGCCACAAGATAGATATTATATTAATGAACAAGGATGGTGGTTTTTTACCGTCGAGATGATTAGTGGCCCATTTGCCAGTAAGCCAGATTGTGTCGATGCCTGCAGATATTATATACAAAAGCGGGAGGGGATCTTGTAAAAGGCTGGTTGTGCCTGGAATTTCTCGGTATTTGAGGGGGGAAGTCAGGAGCCCCGGTCAAAACCAAGACTCCTGCTTTTATCTAATCAGATTTTAGCTAAGCAGTGATTATCCGTACAGGTCGATCATTTTTTTGACTTGTCTGGAGAATTCCTTAACATCTCCAGCGCTGACCTTTTCTATTGGAATTACCAGGGCTGCACCACTTTCCAAAACGATATGGATATAATCCCGAATATGTTCAATGCGCAGAATTGTATTCCAGGGCATTTTGTTTTTACCGCTGGGTGACTGTTCGGCTAAGGCTTTAGGATCAATTCTTAACGTATATTTACCGAACATGGCTGCTTTTTCTTTATCGGTATAGCTTTTCAGAACTTGCTTGCGAAAGCTCAAAATAATAATTTGCGGGATAACGACAGCCCAGCAAATGGAAATAGTCACGATATATACAGCAGTGCGATAATCATTGTAATAATTCCATAGAAATAGACCAAATAAAGCCAAGATGCCAGGAAATACCAGGCGGTTTCTTTTTAGTTTTTTTTGTAAATCTTCTGACTGATCAATCTGTAATTCGTTGTAGTGAACTAAATCTCTGTCACCGAATTCATATTCAATTTCAAGCATTGCCTGGGCCTTTAAGTCTGGTGTGCAAAATCTTGCAGTTTATTATTATTTTAGAAACGCTATTATAACCCCTAGTTCAAAAATATTTTAACTTAAATCGGTGAGCGCGCTCAATGCTTCTGATAAGCTGCTGACAGGAAAAATCTGTAAGCCTGCTATAGCTTTCTTGGGTGCATTGGCTTTGGGGATTATAGCCTTTTTAAAACCATGTTTTGCTGCATCATTCAGGCGCGCATAGCCATTCGCGACCGGTCTAATTTCTCCGTTCAAACCCAGCTCACCAAAGAAAAAACTATCATGTGGCACGACGCTGTCTTTTAAGCTGGAAACGATGCTGATCAGAATAGCAAGATCAGAGCTGGTTTCGGTGACTTTAATGCCCCCTACGACATTGGCATAAATTTCATCGCTGGCAGTGAATATACCGCCATGCCGGGTGAGTATCGCCAACAGCATAGCTAGGCGGTTTTGGTCAAAGCCCACGGCTAATCTGCGCGGATTGCCATATTGACATTCAGTTACTAATGCCTGTATTTCTACTAATAGCGGACGCGTTCCTTCCCATAGAACGGTAACCACACTGCCAGGAGAGGGTTTTTCTGTACGATTGAGAAACATCGCCGAGGGATTTTTTACTTCCTTTAATCCACTACTATCCATGGCAAAAAAACCTAGTTCGCCAACACTGCCAAAGCGGTTTTTATCAGCGCGAAGTACTCTAAATCTTGCGTCATCGGTCGAGGCAAGAATCAACTGGGTATCGACTATATGGCTTAAAGTCATAGGTCCTGCCAAAGACTGATCTTTCGTGACATGACCGACCATAAAAACCGAGACATCATTTTTTTTGGCGTATTGGGTTAGATAACTGGCGGACTCTTTAACCTGTGAAACCGAACCTGGAGTCGATTCAGAGGTCTGAGTGTGCATGACCTGGATGGAGTCTATCACTAGAATTTTAGGTTTTAATTCATCAAGCGTATTGCAAATGCTTTGTACCGAAGTTTCGGTTAGCATGTTGATTTTATTGAGTGGCAGGCCTAGTCGAATAGCACGTTCGGCAATTTGCTGTAAAGATTCTTCCCCTGATACATATAGGACGCTGATGTCCTGAATTGCAAGATTAGCAATGACCTGTAATAACAAGGTGCTTTTCCCCGCGCCAGGAGTGCCTCCTATAAGAACCATGCTACCACGTACTATACCGCCACCTAATACACGATCAAACTCGGAAATGCCCGTAGCAAGTCTTTCAGTTTGCGTTAAAGTAACATCAGACAATAATTGCACGGAACTTTTTGTGCCACTATATCCCAGGTGTTGAGAGCTTTGTGGATTGTTACCCAGACGTACTTCTTTGATGGTGTTCCATGCCTTGCAAGCGCTGCATTGACCAGCCCAGCGAGGCGAGTCCGCACCACAATCTGTGCATACAAATGCAGTTGTTTTTTTTGCCATTGAGAGTTGTATCGTATTTTTTTGGGAAGTGTTGATGCCTGGAGGTAGGGCAGTGTTCTAGTCAGCCAATATTAGTATTAGGCTGGATAAGACAGTGCGCTACAGCCTATGGGAAGCGTATGTCCGGGAATTTAGCAATAATGCGTTAAGGCAATAAGATCTCTGTCTAATAACGCGCTGTTAGCCTGGTTAAACTCAATGTAATGGTTTAGCGCCGAGACATAGTCTGAATCAATATGCTCACATTTGAAGGCCACTTCATTACCCACGACATGGCTAATGGATAAGTTCATTACGATAGCTGATGTATCAGGCAATTTTAGTGACAGGGTATATAGGCTATCAAGATTATGCGCTTCCCAAGCGTCTTTAAATTCTAGTAGACAGCCGTGTAGAGAAATGTCGATAAGTTCACAGGAATACTCAATATCATCATGACTTAATAAGGCTAAAGCATGGCTAAAAAGAGAATGAAATTGCTGAAGATGATTGTCGGGCTTCATTATTTATCAGTCCATAGAAATTGCATGGGAATATGGTTGATAAAAATAATATCATTATGTTTTAACAATACAGCTTTATCATCCAGCGTTGTGTTATTGATTTTGATGTTCTTATTGGGCTCAAGAAGGGAAGCAAAATAGCCTTCTTTTCTATGCGTAACGATGATGATGCCCACACCTTTCTGCCCAATTGGGGGCATACTTTTTTAAGGGCTACGATATGGCCTATATGTTTGCCGGCCATTATCTGTAGATTTTCTTCGGGTAGAGTTGTTTACTCCGTAGATTGCTCATGTCCAGATTTTGTATTGGCCGTAGCCAGAGGGACTTAGTAATTTACTCCTACGGCATTAAAGACAATCTGGTCCTTATCTATGGTAAGCATGTCAATATTTTTTAAATGACGTTTACTTTGCCTATCACCATTGATAATCAGGGGGAAGTCTACATTTAACTGTTTAATAATGTTTTCGGTGCCACGCGGGATGACTGCGGCCTGTGCCGGAGCAAGGGTAAGGCTGTTTAAATACAGATCATTGCTTTCATAACGACCTATATGGACAACGCTTGATTCAACTGTTACTGAGTGGATAGGATTGTCATTTAAAAAAACGCTAAATTTTGCCAGCTTATTAGAGAATTTCTGCCCAGGTTACTTTTACACAGTATTTCTAAGTATAGACAATTTTTGCACCGCTGCTTAAAAGATATTGTATTTACCTTAAAAGAGTGTAACTACTCAGCATCTTTTAATATCGTAATACCTTCATATTTAAGTAGATACGCTATTAAAACGCAAGTGCTAATTTACAAATGTTCATATTTTTTATGAATTTGTACGGATGGGCAAAGTTTACGTGCTCATCTTAATAATTGTTGATGGGTATACTGCGTTTTTCCCATCCTACTGATCTTGCAACTATTTGATTGTGATATAAAAAATACGCTGAGTAGTTATAAAGGTTTTAGATTTATTTTATAGGTAAAAATTTAACCTGAGTAATTGCGTGCTTATTGCGGGCAATAATTTCTAGATGCTGGTCATGCATAATAAGGTTAGTGCCTTCCTGGGGAATGGTCTCCATAAACTCAATAATTAAACCATTGATAGTTTTCGGACCTTCGGTAGGAAGGTTCCAGTGGGTAATACGGTTAAGTTCGCGGATTGTGACACTGCCATCAACAAGATAACTCCCGTCAGCATAGGTTTTAACATCAGCCTCTTCGGTCATGATTTCACCGACGATACCTTGTAACAAGTCATCCATGCTAACCAGCCCTTGTACATCTCCATATTCATCAACCGCCAGACCTATACGCATCTTGTCAACTTTAAAGCTTTGAATTTGCTTATGTAGTGGGGTAGTTTCTGGGATAAAAACCGGAGTAATCAGGTGATTGGTTATATCTTGCTTGGTGAAATTTTCGGAATTAAAAAGTTGGGTCATAATGGTGCGTAAATGCAAGAAACCAATAACGCGGTCGATACTTTCCTTGTATACGGGGATGCGGGTATGTGGACTATTTTTAAGTTGCTGAATGATTTCTTCAGTCGGGTCTTCTATGTTGATACCGACAATTTCATTGCGCGGAGTCATGATGTCTTCGACAGTCGCATTTTCCAAATCAATAATGCCTAGTAAAATATTTTTATATTTATCCGGCATAATCGAATCAGTCTCGGAAACGATACTTTTAAGCTCGTCTTTATTAAGTGTTGTATGGTTATGTTCGCTCGCTTTAATGCCAAAAATACGTAAAAAACCATTGGCAATCAGGTTAACGAACCATACGATCGGATAAAACAGCTTTAATAACGGGGTATAAACCCAGGAAGCTGGAAATGCGATTAATTCAGGTTTAAGCGCAGCAAGAGTTTTCGGTGCTACTTCTGAAAAGATTAATACAACAAGGGTTAGAATGCCTGCAGCTACTGCGATTCCTTCATCGCCCATAAGACGCAAACCAATAACCGTTGCCAGAGAAGAAGCCAGAATATTGACGAAATTATTACCTAACAGGATTAACCCAAGAAGACGATCCGGACGTTTTAATAAACGGTGCGCTTTTTTTGCGCTTTTGTGCCCTTGCTTTACCAGGTGTTGCAAGCGGTAACGGTTGAGGGTCATTAGCGCAGTTTCTGAGCTTGAGAAAAATGCGGATAAAAGTAGTAAAGCGGCGAGTGCACCAAAAAGGATACTAAGAGGTATGTCGTTCAAAAGGGGATATTATATTAGTTGAGATGGGTATAGTTTCTACGATGAAAAAATATTGTCAAGTTTCGCTTGCGTAAAAGTAACAACAGAATAGGTTGGCCGTTTAATTTATAGGATTTTATTTTCCTAACTTAATGATAAATAAGTTTAATTTTTAGATATTTCCATGCTATCTATTTGAGCTGCTATAAAAAATGTAGGCATTAAACACTTACTAAGAGCAAATAATTTTGCGATTTATTCTACATGATTAATTTCTTGCTAAACGGGGTTTGATCGTCGTGAAGATCAAACCCCGATTGATAAAGGAACAAGGGACTAGGGATGACTATTCTTTTGGGCTCTATCTAAATCGTAGTGGGTAACGCGATAATACAAAGATGAATAGTGCCACTATATTTAGTATGGCCCTTGGTCTACAAGCTCCTTGGTAAGTGGAAAATATTTCATTTGTTTCCGACGAATCCAAATCAAAAGAACTCCATATACAGTTAGGTTTTTCTGCAGGGGGGCACGATTCCCTGATGAGACCGGTGTACCCTGTCCGGTGCATGATAAAGTGGAGCGAGAATGGCAACATTACCCTTTTGTTTGAGGTGTTTGCAATAGCCTTGATTGAGCGAGAAATACCGGTGAATCGTGTCGCCGAGATGCTAGGTGTCGACCCGCGGCTGAACATGGATCTTTCATCCGCTTTTATTGCTGGCGCAGTCGGCTACTTTCCGGTCACAGAAATTACTTTCGGCTGGTTTCATGTGGTCAAATTACTCAACGAGGCTATGGGTGAAGTACGTAAAGATGAGAGTAAAGAGCATGCGCCTTCCTGAAGCAGAGGAGCAACGAAGGAGAGGTTCCTAAAATACCGGCCTTCTTGACCTTTACAAAAACAGTTAAAGCGCATTTTCTGGCATTATTCACTTCGTTGAATCACACATCACAAACGGTATATTGGAAGGCATTAATAGCAAGGTAGAATTAGCCAAAAGACGCGCTAGGGGTTATCGCAATATTAACAACTTTATCAATATGATTTACTTTCTCTGTGGGAAAATGAAGTTTGATTACCCACTGTATTTCACATACAGCCAATTTATTTTTGTAGTAACTAAATATATACGGCTTGATATTATGGACTTTGCAATACTCGGCCTGAGTTAAACGACTGGCTTGCCTTTGCGGTATATGGTCTTGCATGGCCGCTTTATTTTGAGATGGACTCATAAATGCCCCCGGAGTTAAGTGAAGGTATTAGTTTGCGCTTTTTTAAAGTGGTTTAGAATGTGTACTTTAATTGACGCTTACCAATAAACAGGCTATTTATCAGCTAGCACCTAGTTAACTAAAAAAATCAAAATTCTGGCTAAAACCCTGTCAAGAACTATTTTATTTACGCTGAGTAGGTACTAGGTAATTCTTAGGGCGAAACTCGTTGTCAACATCGCCGGGCCAGTACACGCCAGCCAAGAAGGGCATACTTCCGTTGTAATAACTTTTCCATGGCTTAGTTAAGGTATCGCAATCTGGGTTCGTGCCGATGAAGAGTTGTGCGGGGTTATCGTGTGCAGACATAAGTGCATACGGCAGGCTTTGGTCATAGAAGGCAGGTGTGTCTGCAGACAAAGCCCCAGGAGGTGCATCGCAGTTAACAAAATCAGTGCCGTGAATTGAATACTGCTGTAAAAGGACCCCATCAATCAGTGGGTGGCCGTCAGCTTTGGCAAGGTGTAGAAAGGAAAAAAGATCTATCTGGTTTGCAATAAGCGAAGCTTGATTCTGATCATTAAGCCTAAACTCGTGATATAGGTATGTAAGGTACTTGTCGTTTGAATTGCCCTTCATGACAGTTTTAAGATCCCATTTGGAGGCGTCTACTTTTATTAATGCGCTTGCCGGAACTGGAATGATATTCATATTAGATCCAAGGATAACACGAGAAGCCCACATAACAGAAGTGATAGCAGCTGCGGTATCCTCAGGAATATCTACTGGTCCCTCGATATCCTGGGTGTAGAGGACATAACCGCCCACAAGAGTTAGGCCGTTGTCTGCAATAGGAAAACCACCGCTAGGCGTGTTCTTTGCATCAACGGTGATGCCGGAAGCTACGAGTATCTGAAGCGCAAATGCCTTTCGGTTTTGTATTGTTTTAAGAAGAGGAGGGGAACTATTAAAGAGGGACTTAAGGTCTTTGGTCCAGGTAATTTGAGAGGTACCGTTAAATTCAGTTTGTGTGCCTACAACTCGCCCATTCTCAGTGAGTGTTGACCGTGATGTTGCAACGGTTTCGCCAATGACGGCAAATTGACTATTTGTTGCAGCGACATTTACTAGTGTGAAATTATCCATAAAGTAGACAAATTGCTTAGGTGATGTCGTAACGGTGCTGCTAACTTCTTCATAATTATCACCTAAGGTCCAGTAGAGTCCATCTATATCCCTGGGGTGTGTTATCCGTTTTAGGTTGGCCTTGTAATGGACGCCGTTGAATACTACACAGGGCATTGATACCTGTAGATCATGATCTGCAATCGCACAGGCTGCTGCTGGGGTTTCTGCGTTTGCTATACTGCACGCTCCGCAAACCCCCGAAACTATTAATAAACAAAATAATCTGATCTGTTTCATTTGTATTTCTCCAATGAATGCAAATTTTTAAATGTAATCTCATCTCTTCGCGTAGTACAAAACACCGAATAACGAAATTGAGTGCAGACCTCATTCGAGATTTATTCCTACTTGATTGTAACCTACAGCAACTTAAATGAAAAAAGTAAGACTCAGGGTAGATACAATATGAGTTAATACTGGCTTATCATAAAATCAATTCCAGGCAGCAAAGTCTCCCTCCATTCCAGCGCCGAATTGAGTTATTGGTTTGTAACGATTAAGGCCATGTTGTTGTCATGTTTCCTGAGAAAATGATTGCTTTAAAAACAATTACTTAGAAATTTGTATATTAAATTGATGATGTGATTTTTAATAAACGTTCTTCGCAAGCGACTGATTATTACGATAGTGTCATTTTTCAATCAAGTGTTAGATCTATAAAAGACTGATTTATGATAGGTTAAAATAACTGGTATCGGCATTAGGGGCAGTTTGATTTTTAACTAATCTCCCGAACAGAGGAATAAGCTCATACAGAAGGCGTTTATCCAGGCTTCAGCAGGGAATTCCTGGCCAAATCCCCATAGCCAGTGAGTTCCCCATCATTTATGTTTCTATCTCGCTGTTTCGTCCATTGACTATTATTTGACACCTGCACGTTAAACCTGAGCTCTATTAAGGTCTCTGCATGGATTCAAGTATCTGATAATACTTAATAATAGCAGGCAAAGGCCACATTGCCGTACTCATTAAGTTTGATTGAAAATAAATGCTCTCTTTGCTGTTTGATTTATATAATCAAATATATGATTTCAGCAAAAAATTCACTGATATAATAAAGCATACCTAACAGATACATAAATCACAAAAGAGAATAATATGAAAGTTAAAGCTGCCGTTGCGTGGGGCCCAAATGAACCTTTAAAAATTGAAGAAATTGATTTAGAAGGGCCAAAAAAAGGTGAAGTATTAGTTAAAATTATAGCTTCGGGTGTTTGTCATACAGATGCTTTTACCCTCTCTGGTGATGATCCTGAAGGCATTTTTCCTGTTGTTTTAGGCCACGAAGGCGGTGGTATTGTTGAAGAAGTCGGCGAAGGTGTTACTAGCTTAAAAAAAGGTGATCACGTTATTCCTTTATACATTCCAGAGTGTGGCGAATGTTCATACTGTACTTCTGGTAAAACCAACCTTTGTCAAAGAGTAAGAGAAACTCAAGGTAAAGGGCTAATGCCTGATGGAACTTCACGTTTTTCTAAAGATGGACAGCCTATTTTTCATTATATGGGAACTTCTACGTTTGCTGAATATACAGTGATCGCAGAAATTTCTTTAGCTAAAGTAAACCCTGAAGCCCCCCTTGATAAAGTTTGTTTATTAGGTTGTGGTGTAACAACAGGAATCGGTGCAGTACTTAATACAGCTAAAGTTGAAGAAGGTTCAACAGTTGCTATTTTTGGATTAGGTGGTATTGGTTTAGCAGCACTTCAAGGTGCAAAAATGGCTAAAGCTAAAAGAATTATCGCTATTGATATCAATGAAGATAAATTTGAAATGGCCAAAAAATTTGGTGCGACTGAATGTGTCAACCCCAAAAACTATGACCGTCCGATACAAGAAGTTATCGTTGAGTTAACTGATGGTGGCGTAGATTACTCATTTGAGTGTGTCGGTAATGTTGATCTCATGCGTTCTGCTTTAGAGTGTTGCCATAAAGGCTGGGGCGAATCAATCATTATTGGTGTTGCTGGAGCTGGAAAAGAAATATCTACCCGCCCCTTTCAACTAGTAACAGGTAGAGTCTGGAAAGGTTCTGCATTTGGTGGAGTTAAAGGTAGAACAGAACTACCTGGTTATGTTGATAAATACATGTCTGGGGATATTAATCTTGATGACTTTGTAACATTTACTATGCCTCTAGAAGAAATCAATACAGCTTTTGATTATATGCACGACGGCAAAGCAATTCGCTCAGTCATCATTTTTGATAAATAAGGAAATATTGTGAATATAGAAAAATTAAAAGCGAATAAGTCGTTTGACGGAGAAACTGCTTTTTATCAGCATGACTCAGAAATCACTACAACTAAAATGAATTTCTCAGTTTACATGCCGCCAGGTAATAAGCCTGACGGTTGTTTGATTTGGTTGTCAGGCTTAACATGTAATGAAGAAAACTTCATCACTAAAGCAAGTGCTCAAAAGTATTTATCTGAAAATAACATGATGGTTATTTGCCCAGACACATCGCCTAGAGGATTAGACCTTCCCGAAGAGCATGAATCTTGGGATTTTGGTTCAGGGGCTGGTTTTTATCTAAATGCAACGACTGAGGGTTATGATCAACATTACAAGATGTTTGATTATATTTCTAAAGAAATTATAGATGTATTAACGAAGAACTTTAAAATAGATAAAACTAAAATATCTATTTCAGGTCATTCTATGGGTGGGCATGGTGCACTTGTTTTAGGTTTAACTTTACCGACACAATTTGCATCTATTTCTGCATTCTCACCGATCGTTAATCCCATGAACTGCCCTTGGGGACAAAAGGCATTTGCTGGCTACTTAAGTGACAAATCAGAATACGCACAATATGATGCTTGTGAGCTAATAAAATCTGACCATAAACACCCTCACTCAATTTTAATTGACCAAGGCCAAGCAGATGAGTTCTTAGAAAAAGAATTGTTAACGGATAATTTTTCAGACTGCTGCGCTGAACAGAAGCAAGTGCTGAGTGTTAATTTTAGAGAGGGATATGATCACAGCTATTACTTTATCTCTACTTTTATCAATTCGCATTTAGAATTCCATAAAAATTCTTGGGCTAAATAAATTAGGTAATAGCCGTTAAACAACTTAGAGTTTTATAGTTAAATTCTAAGTTGTTGTATTTAATTTTTTACAAAAAAGAGAAACAAAAGGGGCCATACCGATTGAAAATCGTAAAGCTCAATTTTTGTGTGACTCTTTTACCACTGTGAAAACTTTTCTATTATTATCAGTCCAGATTTAAAGTACTATAAGCCGAAAATAAAAAAGGGCTGCTCTTAACAAGAGTAGCCCTTTTTTTGCAACTGTGCTTAGTGTTTAGTAGTTGCCCATGATGCATCACCATCTGGTTTAACAGAATGCTGAATATTAACAAACATTTTTTTAGGATCTTTACTAAAGTAAATGCCCGTGCCTTCAGCGCCTGGATCAGTTAACGAACCAAATAACCAAGCCGCATCAGCCAGGCCATCTTGATTATGGTCTTTACCTGTAAATCAGATATCAGATGGTTTGTGATCTTCAATGATAATCAATTTACCATCTGGAGATGTGGCTAAATTAGCAACACTATCCCAACCTGATTGGTGACCTTTTTCACCTGATGTACCAATTTCAATCGGTACATTAAAGTGACCCCCACTGTCCAGACAAATATTTCCCTAGATTAAGATAGAGCCTTGATTATTCTGTATAGCTAGCATTATTATACGAATTCAGGATATATTATTTTTTAGTTGATTAAGGTGATGGATATGAAGATGTTTTTGTTAGGACTTAAGATTGCTATGTTTATTTGTGTAAGTGTGCTGTTTTCACCGCTCATTCAAGCGCAACAACAATTAACGGCTGAGGAACGGGTAGAGGCTCAAGAATTGGGTCTGGAAGTCTGGAATGGTCGACCTGCTGTGTTCAAGATTTGCCCTGATGCTGAGACAGATCAACCTCAGGAATACGCTCTTTGCGCGGCAGCACAGTGCTTTACCATTGATAATGTGGCTTATTGCAAGTGTGAGCAGAAGCTAGGGAAAAGTATTTCACTCCCCTTTTTCTACACCAAAAATACACCGCCGGCACCCGGTCCCATTGCAGGAGATGTTTGTGATCTTATGAAAGTCTCTGGTAAAGGTGATTTTCTTGTTAGTACTTTCTCTTCTCCAGAGCAACTGAAAAAGGATTATGAAGGTCCAGGGGCACTTGCCATTTATACCTGTCCAGGTGCTGGTAATTTATCGGCTCAATGTGATGGCGGGCTGTGTTTCAAAGGCACGGCAGGTACAAGTTGGCCTTTTTTAGGGGCGGTTAGTGAAGATGAGGTCGTCTGTTCCTGCCCTATAGCAGCCTCAGCTCAGATTGGATTTCAGTTTATCGGTCCGGCTGATTGTGATCGTGAATTTTTTGATCAGTATTGTGGTGTACAGGGAGATAGTAGCGGAGGAGATAGCGTATCCACGGGGACACGTTTAGCTATAGGTGCAGTGACAGGAAGCGGAACGATACTAACCAAATTACTGGATGGGCATGTTCCTCCTATAAGTCGTTGTTTCTTTCCAGCTGCAACAGCAGACTAAGCTATACCGGTTGGTGAGCATTTCAAGTTTTTAAAGCATGGCGGCGGCAGTCAACCTCAGCTGTAATTGGGCGCTTATTTAATAAATTCTGGACAAAGTGCTTACTGTAATAAGGAATTTGCAAACTGCCTTTTGCGCCAAAACCATTAAAAATAGCTAGGTTTGGATGTTCGGGATGTAGTCCAATAAAGGGTGCTTTATCCAGAGTGGTCGGGCGGATATTGGCCTGGTGAGAGCTAAGGGTGGCTGAGTCGAGTGATGGCAGTATTTGGGTTAGGGTAGCAATTAAACTATTTTTTCCGGCAATGGTAGGGGTAGTATTGAGATTAATGCTATCAAATGTTGCCCCGGTACGGAATTGATATTTATTTAGCGGGATGAACCAGTGTCCATAATTTAACATGGTTGACGGTAGTATTTGTTTGGCGGTCAGGGTTAATATTTCCCCTTTTGCTAATTGAAAGGGTAAATAGTTAAACCAGGGGTTATGGATTGCCTGATATCCTTCACAAAAGATAATTTTTTTTGCGCTAATGTCTTGCCAATGGACACCATTATTTATCTGTAGATCCTGATATTCAAACTGAGTGGCTCGATAAGACTGTTTTTCTTGCAGAAAGTTTTTCAGGCAGCTTAGTAATTTTTGCGTTAATAGATAGCCTGTCTGTTTTTGCTGCATCATGCCCAGGGGCGCTTGAATTGATTCAGTTGCGGGCCTTAATTCTGTTTGTAGATAATGACGGTAGTCTTGATTTTGGATGCGCTGATGAAATTTATGAGCTTCTTTTTCATTGCGCAAAATGCGCAACATGGGTTTTTCGATATAAAAATCCTGTTTGAAAAACAGGCTTAGTTCCTGGTAGGTTTGTGTTGCACAAGGGAGCAGAGTGGCGATGTCACGGCTCTTGACTAAGCGCATTCCGGTGATGGGATTGATGAGTCCTGCTGCAATTTGAGACGCGCTTGTTTGTTGGTTATCAATCAACAGGATGCTAGAACCCTGTTGAATTAATTCCCAGCTGAGTAAACTACCTGCTAGTCCCTGGCCGATAATCAGGTAGTCTACTTGTTTAGGCATGCTTATTTCAGGACTATTTAATGACTAGCGCATCAGGGTTAGCCAGCTGGATACCTGTCCAGCCAGAGTGCATAAATTTTCTAATATTCTGATGGCTGCTACCGTCGGGATCTTGTAGAACATCCTGATAATGTTCACCAAACAATTCTAAGGTCTGCTGTTGGTCAAGTTGATTAAGCTGGGCAAAGGCAAAAATTTTACAAGAGCCTTCGTTGCTACCGGCGGCATTAATCACCGTCTGATCGCCTAAGCCGTTGGTAAAAGTTGTGGGTGTGTATGTGTAAAATTCATTGATGATAGCCATGGTTTCATCAAAGCTGACAGGCTGGTTTGATTTTACGCTGCTGATAAATGTATTTAGAGACATAAGATATAAGTTAGTGAATGGATATGAGTTTTTTTGTTATGCTTTGTAGTGAGTGGCTTTAGCCCGCTACTACTGCAAAGGCTAGTTAAGGCAACCTGAAGTCGCGCCCTACAAAGGTTGTTATTTTGCTTGTTAGCGTAGTAGTTTGCTGATCGTTGAAAAGTGTTCGTGCTGAGAATCTTTCAGCCATTCAAATATAACCGATTCAAAATTACTATTGATTGCGCTATAGTGCTGCAACCGTTGCAGGGCATTTGTTTTATGCTCTGTTTTTTGAGAACAGACCGCATCTTCTACGATATGTACTTGAAAGCCTAGCTTAATCAGGTCCAGTGCCGTTTGTAATACACAGACATGGGCTTCCTGTCCGACGATAATAATTTGCTTGCGCGCGGTTTTATGTAATGCGGAAATAAAGCTATCCGCAGCACAGCAAGAGAAGCTGGTTTTCTCAATAATAACGCTGTTATGGTTTAGAGCGCTGCTCACGCATTCAACTGTACTACATAAGGCACCTGGAAATAAATAAGCGTCCAATATTTGGGTAGGATTTTTGTTTCCAGGTGCCTAAGCCCTTGGGATATTATTCAGCAACCAGAATGGGGATGTCGAGCAAGTTAGCCGCAGTCATCAATCGCTGCGTGTTTTCTAGCATAGCCTGTGCAGCATTATCCGGCATAGCGCTGATGAGTTTAGTTTGTATATCTATGATTAGCAGTACACTATGATTACTATCGAGTAGCTTGGGGGGTGTGTCATGCTTGCCAAGACTCAGTTTAGCTTTAAGTTACGTGCTTTTTCGCGTTGCCAGTCACGGTCTTTTTCGGTTGCCCGTTTATCGTGCAGTTTTTTACCTTTTGCCAGGCCGATTTCTAATTTGACTCGGTTGTTTTTCCAGTATAGAAAAGTAGGTACCAGGGTATAGCCTTTGCGCTCGACATTACCAATTAGTTTGTTAATTTCCAGGCGGTTTAAAAGTAGTTTTCGCACTCTTGTTGCGAATGGAGTGATATGCGTAGATGCAGAGTTAAGTGCAGATATATGCATCCCGGAGATCCATACTTCGCCATTTTTCACAAACACATAACTTTCCTTTAATTGGACTTTTCCTTCACGCATACTTTTGACTTCCCAGCCTTCCAGAACAAGTCCTGCTTCAAAGCGTTCTTCGATAAAGTATTCGTGTGAAATATAACGATTTTTTGCAATGGTATTATCGTTTGCTTTATTTTTTTTGGATTTTTTTCCAGCCATAGTGGTCCAATTCTATTTTTTAATAGGGAGGTAAAATGTATAATGCACAAAGTTATCTGTCTTTTATTCATGCCCTAAGGTTTTATGCCGATTGTATTAAATAAAAGACAATACAATACTCTATACCTTAAAGTCGGTATTTTACTTTAATTTACCGTTAAAATTGAATTTTTCTAACCTGTAGGTAGCTTAATGGCAGATACAAATCAATCTATTCATAGTGAATGGTCTTCACGTTTTGCATTTATACTTGCTGCAACTGGTTCAGCAGTCGGCTTAGGTAATATCTGGAAATTCCCTTATATTACCGGTGAAAACGGTGGCGGTGCCTTCGTTATTATTTATTTGATTTGTGTTGCGGCAATTGGAATTCCCATTATGATTGCCGAAACGATGATGGGACGGCGAGGCAGACAAAGCCCGATTAATACCCTGAAAGTGCTTACCAAAGAAGCCGGAGCAAATACTAACTGGCATTATCTGGGCTGGTTAGGGGTTATTGCCGGTTTTTTTATTTTATCTTATTACAGCGTTATAGCCGGATGGTCCATGGCTTATGTAGTAAAGGCCTTTACCGGGAGTTTTTCAGGTCAAAGTGCGCTAGAGATTAATAATCTTTTTGCTGATTTACAGGCAAGTCCTGGGGTGCAGATTTTCTGGCATACTGTATTTATGGTGGCAACCATGGCTGTTGTTGCTCGTGGAGTGCAAGGGGGACTGGAAAAGGCGGTACGGTTTTTGATGCCCGGCTTATTTATTCTCTTAATGCTATTAGTTGCTTATGCCATGACTACTGGGGCGTATTTGCAGGGCTTGGAATTTATGTTTAAGCCAGACTTTAGTGAAATTACTGGGGCCAGTGTGTTAACGGCTATGGGGCATGCTTTTTTTACTCTTAGTCTAGGGATGGGGGCGATTATGGTATACGGCTCTTATTTACCCAAGGGTATTTCTATTGCTAAAACAACGATTCTTATCGCTGGGGCTGATACGCTAGTGGCGCTATTGGCGGGTATTGCTATTTTTCCTATCGTCTTTGCTAATGGTTTAGAGGTGGGGTCTGGACCTGGTTTAATTTTTCAGACTTTACCGATCGCCTTTGGAAATATGACTGGGGGCTGGTTATTTGGCCTGTTGTTTTTTGTCTTATTGGTTTTCGCCGCATTGTCTTCGGCCATTTCATTAATTGAGCCTGCTGTTGCCTGGTGTGTAGAACACTACGATATTGAACGCAAAAAAGCCTGCGTAGTGATGGGGTTTTTAACTTGGCTACTGGGTCTGGGTACCGTATTCTCGTTTAATAATTGGTCTGATGTCACTTTTTTTGGCGCTACAATTTTCGAAAGCCTGGATTTTCTGACAGCAAACTTAATGCTTCCTTTAGGTGGGTTTTTTATCGCTCTGTTTGCGGGCAGAGTTATGTTAAGCAAAGATAGCAAAGAAGAATTGGATCTAGGAGATGATCGCTTATTTGATCTCTGGAAATTTCTGGTCAGTTATGTTGCTCCTGCCGCTGTATTCATTGTGTTCTTGCATGTGCTTGGAGTATTTAGCTAATGACTACGGTCAATAAAAGTGCGTTAGTTAAATATTCGGCGCATGCAATGTATGACATAGTCAGCGATATAGAAGCGTATTCTGAATTTCTTCCCTGGTGTACCGGCAGTCGGATTATTAGTCGTGAAGGGAATGTGGTTGAGGCAGAACTGCAGATTGCTAAAGGGGGCTTTAAAAATTCTTTTGCGACCCGCAATGTCAATGATGAAGGCGGGCGCATCACGGTTTCTTTGTTAGATGGTCCTTTTTCATCATTAGACGGGGTATGGAACTTTATGCCGTTACGCGAGGATGCCAGTAAAATTTCCCTGGACCTGGAATTTCAAATAAACGGTGTTTTGGCGAACTTTGCCTTTGGCGCGGTATTTAATCAAATTTGTAATACCATGGTGACGTCTTTTACTGAGCGTGCCAAACAAATATATTAGTGTTGAGTTATTGAATATTGAAGTCGCTTATGCCAGGTCTGATAAGCAAGTGATTGTTGCATTGCAGGTAGACGAATCCTGTACTGTAGAACAGGCAATCGAATTAGCAGATATTATCAGGCAGTTTCCTGAAATTGATCTGGCGAAAAATAAAGTGGGCATTTTTAGCCGGGTTTGTCTTTTGAGTACACGCTTACAAGAAAATGATCGCGTTGAGATTTATCGAAGTCTGGCGATTGCCCCCATGGAAGCGCGGCGACAGCGGGCGGTTAAACAAGGGCGTTAGCGATATTCTCGGTGTGTATTACTTACCTCTCGACCACCCTAAATACGTCAGCGATCATTTGATATAATGTTCGTTTTAGATCTCGCTTAGGCGCTTCAATTGTTGTTTCTGTCGACGGTGGTGTTGCTGGATTCAAGTCTGGCGTTAAATTACCTTCCACATGAATCAGGTTATCTCCGGCAAAATAGAGTGCTAAACGATCTTGCAGCCTATCCTCGCCTCCAGGTTGTACGGAATAGATGTAATCCCAGCGGTTGTGAGTAAAAGGGTCGGTTAATAAAGGCGAACCTAATACATAGATAACTTGCCGCTTAGTCATATTTGGGCGTAGTTGATCGACCATATTCTGATCGATCACATTACCCTGGTCGATATCAATTTTGTAGACCAAAGGGACATCAATAGCCAGCGTGGAACAGGCAGATAGCAAGGCAGTTGCTGTTAAAAAAGTTATTAGGCGTAGCGTGTGCAGCATTGGGTTGCGTATATTTTTCAATTGTTAGGTTGTTTTTCTGAACGTAATCATACCGGATGTTTTCGTGTAAAACTAAAAAATGCAGGCAAACAATATTTTTTTCTTTTGTCCGAAAAGCTTTACAATGGATCATTATATGCGCCTTTATTGACGTATAAATTATATTTTAAGGAGTAAATGCATAGTGGAAACACAAGAATTGCGAGATGTTGGTTTAAAAGTAACCCTGCCACGAATGAAGATTCTGGAAATTATGGAGCGGGAGACCAATGAGCACCACTTGAATGCAGAGCAGGTTTATAAGATTTTATTAAGTGAAAATGAAGAAATTGGCTTGGCCACGATTTATCGCGTATTAACTCAATTTGAAGCGGCGGGGCTGGTATCACGACACCATTTTGAAGGAGGGAATTCGGTTTTTGAGCTCAATAAAGGTCAGCACCATGATCATTTGGTTTGTGTGAAATGCGGGCAAGTAGACGAGTTCACCGATGATATCATTGAGGACCGACAGAACCTGATTGCTAAGGGGCTGGGCTATGATCTGACCGATCATAGTTTGTATTTATATGGCTTATGTCCCAACTGTAAATAAACCCTGCACGCTTTTTTCTTTCTTAAATACATTCTATGTTTAAACCTCTTACTATCTATATCGGATTGCGCTATACGCGCGCAAAACGCCGCACCCAGTTTATTTCCTTTATTACTTTAACCTCGGTCCTGGGCATCGCATTAGGTGTGACTGCATTGATTACCGTGTTATCGGTGATGAATGGTTTTGAAGACGAGTTACGCCAGCGGATCCTGGGTATGACGGCACACTCAACGATTACCGGTCGTGGTGGCGAACTGGCTGACTGGCAGGATTTAAAGGCTCAGGTTAAAGACCTGCCGCATGTTGAAGGTGCGGCTCCCTTTGTTCGTGGTCAGGTGATGGTGAATGCCGGACGTAGAGTCAGCGGAACTTTGCTACGCGGTATTATGCCGGATCAGGAGTCTGCAGTGTCAGAAGTAGGCGAGAAAATGAAGCGCGGTGAACTCAATAACCTGCAAGCGGGAAAATATCGAATTGTTCTTGGTTCTGAACTGGCGAGCTATTTAGGCGCCCGGGTTGGGGATAAGGTTACTGTGATCAGTCCACAGGTAAATTCAACGCCTGCCGGTATTATTCCACGACTACGCCGCTTTACTGTTAGCGGTATTTTTGAGGTCGGCATGTATGAATACGACCGCAATATGGCTATTATTCATATCGATGATGCAGCAAAATTGTTTCGTATGGAGAAAAATGTGTCAGGCTTGCGCTTAAAGCTGGATGATTTGTTTAATGCGCCAGAAATTTCATATGAATTAGCCCGTAAGTTACATGGTGATTACTTTGTTAGTGACTGGACGCAGGCACATAGCAACTTCTTTCAGGCGATTAGAACTGAAAAACGGGTAATGTTTATTATTTTATTATTAATTGTTGCTGTTGCTGCTTTTAATATTGTTTCCACTCTCGTGATGGTAGTAACCGATAAGCGTGGGGATATTGCTATTTTAAAAACTCAGGGTTTAACACCCATGGCGGTGATGAATATTTTTATCGTTTTAGGCGCGATTATCGGCTTGATCGGTACTACTCTGGGGACTGTAGGCGGAGTTTTACTGGCCTTGAATGTTGAAACTATCGTGCCGGCAATAGAAGAGTTTTTTGGCGTTAATTTTATGGCTGCTGATGTTTATTATATTAGTAGTTTACCTTCCAAGCTAGTTTGGCTGGATGTCTATGTTATAGCCAGCGTTGCCTTCGTGTTGTCACTGCTAGCGACTATATATCCTGCGTGGCAAGCTTCGCAAGTTAATCCAGCGGAGGTGTTGCGCTATGAGTGATCATAAAATTCTACAATGCCATAAATTAAGTAAACGATTCAAGCAAGGTAATCTAAATGTCGAGGTTTTAAAAGACGTAGACTTTTCCGTTGCTGAGGGAGAAAGAATTGCCATAATGGGGGCTTCAGGCTCAGGTAAAAGTACCTTGCTGCATTTGCTGGGGGGGCTTGATAAGCCCAGTAGCGGCGAGGTGATTCTAGATGGCGTGAATTTAAAAAAAGTACGCCAGGCAAAATTGGCTAAATTAAGAAATCGCTCTTTGGGCTTTATTTATCAGTTTCATCATCTGTTAGGTGAATTTACTGTTTTAGAAAATGTCACGATGCCTGCCTTGATTGGCGGTAGCTCAATTGCAGAGGCTAAACGAGCCGCAGAAGAAATTCTGCAGCGGGTCGGTTTAGATCATCGAGTCAAACATAAACCAGGAGAGCTATCGGGTGGTGAAAGACAGAGGGTTGCAATCGCCAGGGCATTAATTAATAAGCCTAAGTGTATATTGGCAGATGAGCCGACAGGTAATTTGGATAGTAAGACAGCTGAAAGTATTTATCAGCTCATGCAAGAGCTGAATCAAGAGTTACAGATTAGTTTTTTGATTGTGACGCATGATGCGGATTTGGCAGGGCGTATGGATAGAGTGTTGCATATGGCTGATGGAATGATTGTCGAATAATAGCAGAGTTTAAGGGCTAGATTTATAGCGGAACTTTGAAGTTTAAGTCGCACACTAGCCCACTTTTTATCTTTTCGAACGTTCACGCCATTGATTGACAACATGCCAGCGCCAAAACCAGCGCATGCCAAAATAGCCTATGGTTGCTGAAATAATACCCAGGATCAGGCAGCCAAATAGAAAAGGACCGCCTATATCACTCAGACTTGCAGTGATACTTTCCACGGAGAGCTCAAAATCATCAGCAGGCGAGGGCTGGTTTAGCGTCCATAATCCCAGGCGATAGGCAAAATAAAACATCGGGGGCATGGTTAAGGGGTTGGTTACCCAAACTAATGCAACAGAAATAGGTAGATTAGCACGGAAAAACAGCGCCATAACGGCGGAGATTATCATTTGTCCGGGAGTGGGAATCCAGGCGACAAAAAGGCCGACAGCAAAAGCGGCTGCGACAGAGCGTCTGTTTAAATGCCAAAGATTCGGGTCGTGTAATTTATCACCTAAAAATTGCAGATTTTTATTTTCCTTAATGGACTCAGGGGACGGCATGTACTTTTTTATTATCTTTTTTGGCATGATGAATGAAATCCATTAATATAGATGGTCCTTAAGTGTAGCAGGTTTTAGTATTCATTTTAAGTTGCCATGGCTTGCTGATTTTTCTAATAATGCTGACGCGTACAGTTTTAATCTACTTAAACTACGTATGGTTATTAAGTATGGTTATTAAGTATGGTTATATGATAGGGTGTACAAGATATGTTCTTATCTGTTCTATCCTTTTTTCTAGGGGTGTTTCTTAGTCAGCAATGGAGCATGCTGCCTAGCGGTCTATTAATCACCTTGGCGTTTATATTAGCCATTTTTGCGGCTTATTTAAAATATTGGCGAATTGCATTTTTTCTTTCTGGCATCGTGTATGCCAGCGTTACTGCTAATCATTATTTATCCACTCAATTAAGCTCTGAGCTACAAGGTCAAGAGTTCTTAATTCAGGGCGATATTATCGGCTTACCTGAATATAATGCCCGCCGCGTACGCTTTGACTTTCAGCTAAAAAAGGCAGCTCTGCCTTTACCCGATAAATTACGCTTAAGCTGGTATTATCCTGAGCAAACAATTAGCGCAGGCCAGAGCTGGCAATTTTATGTCAAATTAAAGCAGCCGCATGGCACACTTAACCCGGGTGGTTTTGATTACGAGAAATGGTTATTTATCCGGCATATCGGTGCGACTGGTTATGTCCGGCAAGCAGAAACGGCGCGATTATTGGCAACAAAATCTGCCTGGACGAGTATTTCAGTTATACGCCAAAAACTTGCAGATTTATTAGCGCAGCAAGATATCAGCCCGGCAAGCCTGGCTTTGATCAAAGCACTGAGTATCGGCGATAAAAGTCAGATATCGGTGCGTCAATGGCAAGTACTTTCTAATAGTGGCACTAACCATTTAATGGCAATTTCTGGGCTGCATATCGGATTAGTCGCCGGAATGGTGTATTGGCTAGTGTTTAAATGCTGGTTGCGATTACCCTCGAACTACTACTCAGCGCCACAGGTTGCGGCTTGCTTCGCCTTTATTGCGGCACTGTTCTATGCTGCACTTGCGGGTTTTTCCATTCCAACCCAGCGCGCTTTGATTATGCTGGGTGTAGTGATGCTGACCATTATCACGCGTAGGCATGTGAAAACGCTAAATATTTTTGCTCTGGCTTTATTGACTGTGTTGTTGCTAGATCCTATGGCAGCACTTTCAGCTGGGTTTTATTTATCATTTCTGGCAGTTTTTTGTATTGTTTATGTACTGGCGGCTCGTTTAGGTCGGAAGCATCATCTCTTAAGTAGTCTGAAAATAAATGCCGTTGTGGCATTGAGTTTGTTGCCGGCATTACTATTTTTCTTCCAGCGAATTTCGTTTATCGCGCCGGTTGCAAATATGCTTGCCGTACCTGTCGTCAGCTTTTTAGTCGTGCCAATGTCCTTGTTAGCACTTGCTTTATTGCAGATTGCACCTGATATAGCCAATTTGTTGTTGCAGTTGGTTGATCAGGTTTTACAGGTTTTATGGCAAGTATTAGAATATCTAGTCAATTTTCCCATGGCGAGTATTGTTCACCCTAAACCGCAGGTATGGCAAATGCTATTGGCTATGCTTGGAGTATTGCTACTATTAGCGCCTAAAGGGATTCCAGGGCGGTTTCTGGGAATGCTGTTACTATTGCCGGTTGTTTTAATTAAGCCCGATAAGCCAGAGCAGGGTGAAATAAACTTAACCCTGCTGGATGTAGGCCAGGGCTTGTCAGTGTTGGTTGAAACTACTGAACACGCTTTGGTATTTGATACGGGGGCGAAATTTTCAGATAAATTTGATATGGGCAAGAATGTGGTTTTGCCTTTGTTGTATTATCGGCATATCACTAGCCTGGATCAGTTAGTTATCAGTCATGCTGATAATGATCATATCGGCGGTGCCAGGGCATTGTTAAGTTCAATTCCAGTACGGCAAGTGTTCAGTAGTGTTCCAGAACAATTAGCAGATTATAATGCAACGCAATGCTATGCAGGATATATGTGGCAATGGGACCAGGTAAGCTTTCAGTTCTTGTCACCGCCTAAGCAAATGTTTCAAAATGAAAATGATAATTCCTGTGTTTTGCGTATCCAGACATTACACACGAGTGTGCTGCTAACGGGTGATATTGAGCGGGCAGCAGAAAACTATTTAGTCAATCATGCCGGTCGCACTTTAGCAGCAGATATATTAATTGCGCCACATCATGGGAGTAAAACATCCTCTAGTAGCGCATTTCTGGCATTGGTAAACCCGGCTATTATTTTAATCCCGGCAGATTCTCCGAATCGCTTTGGTTTTCCACATGTTGCAGTAATAACGCGCTATAAGGCCATTAATGCAATATACTATATTACCGGCGAGACAGGTGCCATTAGCGTGGGCGGAGGTAATGCAAACAATGCAGTTGAACTCTATAGAAAGCAGTATGGCGGGTACTGGAATGGACAGTTAGAATGATAAAAATAATAACCAAGCTATTTACTATGGAATTAAAGAGGACTAAAATTGTCCTAAATTGTAGGAGTACACATGTTACGTCTGGCTAAATTGACTGACTATGCAACGGTGATACTGAGTTTTATGGCAAAAAGTCAAACTCAGATTCACGCTGCTTTGGAGATCTCAAGGGCAACGGGTATTGCTTTACCCACGGTGAGCAAAATTTTAAAATTACTGCTTAAGGCAGAGGTATTAAGTTCTATTCGTGGTGCGAAAGGGGGCTACGCTTTAGTTCAACCACCTGAGAAAATTACTGTCGCATCAGTAATTGCCGCGCTAGAAGGGCCGATAGCCTTAACCGAATGCAGTACGCAGGAAGGTAGTTGTGGCCAAGTTTCTGGTTGTCAGATTGGTAATAACTGGCGAATAGTCAATCAAACTATTCAGCAAGCGCTGGAGTCGGTGACCTTAGCTGATATGTTACTACCTGTTAAAGCTCCTCAAGAAATTACTGTGCCCGTGGCCAGTTTGTATCGTTTAAATAGATAAAGAGTATTTATGTCAACAAGCGCACAAGAAATTGATAACCTGATTAGTCAAAAGTATAAAGAAGGCTTTGTCACCGAACTGGAGGTGGATACATTCCCACCTGGGTTAGATGAAGAAGTGATCGCAAAACTTTCAGCGATTAAAGGTGAGCCAGAATTTATGTTGGACTATCGCTTAAAAGCATTCCGACATTGGCAGACTATGACTGAACCTAATTGGGCGCAGCTAAATATAACCCCCATTGATTACCAGTCAATTAGTTATTATTCAGCCCCTAAAAAAGATTCAGATAAGCCGCAAAGTCTGGATGAAATAGACCCGGAATTACTGGAGACCTATAAGAAACTAGGTATTCCACTCGATGAGCAAGAGCGCCTGGCAGGTGTCGCAGTGGATGCTGTATTCGATAGCGTCTCGGTGGCGACAACGTTTAAAGGCAAATTAAAAGATGCCGGGGTAATCTTTTGCCCGATTTCAGAAGCCCTGCAAGAGCATCCCGAATTAGTTAAACAGTATTTAGGTACGGTCGTTCCATCCGGCGATAACTTTTTTGCCGCTTTAAATGCAGCGGTATTTACCGATGGTTCTTTTGTGTATATCCCCAAGGGCGTTCGATGTCCGATGGAATTGTCCACTTACTTTAGAATTAATGCGGCCAATACCGGACAGTTTGAGCGCACCTTGATTATTGCAGATGAAGATAGTCATGTCAGTTATCTGGAAGGCTGTACTGCACCGATGCGCGATGAAAATCAATTGCATGCAGCGGTCGTAGAGCTGGTTGTCATGGATAATGCGGAGATTAAATATTCAACGGTACAAAACTGGTACCCGGGCGATGAAAATGGCGTCGGTGGAATTTATAATTTTGTTACCAAGCGTGCTGAATGTCGGGGTGCAAATTCAAAAGTTTCCTGGACCCAGGTTGAAACAGGTTCTGCGATCACCTGGAAATATCCGAGCTGTGTTTTATTAGGTGATAACTCTATTGGTGAATTTTATTCAGTTGCACTCACCAATAATCTGCAACAGGCTGACACCGGAACCAAGATGATCCATGTCGGTAAAAACACGCGTAGTACCATAATTGCAAAAGGGATCTCGGCAGGGCGTTCGCAAAATACCTATCGCGGCCTGGTTAAAGTGGGTAAAGCAGCAATAGGTGCGCGTAATTATACTCAGTGCGACTCGTTATTAGTGGGCGATAAATGTGGCGCACATACTTTTCCTTATGTCGAAGTGAAGCAACCTTCGGCACAAGTTGAGCATGAAGCAACAACCTCTAAAATTAGTGAAGACCAGTTGTTTTTCTGTCAACAGCGTGGCTTATCTGCCGAAGATGCTGTGTCGATGATCGTTAATGGTTTTTGCAAGAGTGTCTTCAAAGAATTACCCATGGAATTTGCCGTTGAGGCACAGGCTTTATTGGGGATTAGCCTGGAAGGTTCGGTGGGTTAAAGTTTTCTCTGCTTCCCAATGTAGCGCGGTAGAAGCAGACACAGTTTAAAAATATATCAGGTAAATAATAAATGCTTAGCATAGAAAATCTTCATGTCAATGTAGGCGATAAGCCTATTCTTAAAGGTCTTAACCTGCAGATTAAAGCAGGGGAAGTACATGCGATTATGGGACCTAATGGCGCGGGTAAGAGCACGCTGTCTCATGTCTTGTCCGGAAAGTCAGGTTACACTGTCACTGCAGGAAACGTCACTTATCAAGGGGAGAATCTATTAGACCTGGAGCCTGATGAAAGAGCACGTAAAGGTGTGTTTTTAGCGTTTCAATACCCGGTAGAGATTCCTGGAGTAAGCAATATTTATCTTATGAAAGCGGCTTTAAACGCCATTCGTAAGCATAAGGGTTTGCCCGAAGTCGATGCGATGGATTTTTTAACCTTAGTAAAAGACAAGGTTAAATTATTAGAAATGGATGAAAAGTTTTTATATCGTTCAGTGAACGAAGGTTTTTCGGGCGGTGAGAAAAAGCGTAATGAAATATTACAGGCCGCTATTTTAGAACCGAGTTTATGTATTTTGGATGAAACCGACTCGGGGCTGGATATTGATGCCCTAAAAGTTGTTGCAGCTGGCGTGAATTCTTTACGTGCTGAAGACCGTTCCTTTTTGATGATCACCCACTATCAGCGTCTTCTGGATTATATCAAGCCTGATATCGTGCATGTTTTAGCGGATGGGAAAATTGTCAAATCAGGTGGTCCTGAACTGGCTTTGGAGCTGGAAGCAAAGGGTTATCGTTGGGTAGAAGAGCAGGTTGCATAATGAGTGCTGATCAAATCATTAGTCAATACCCCGCCGAATATGCAAAATTTGCAGATGCATTGCCAGGGCAATCGGTCGCCTGGTTAAGATTATTAAGACAGGATGCAGCTCAGCAATTTTCAGCACACGGTTTTCCGTCGTTAAGAGAGGAAGCGTGGCGTTATACCAATGTTTCTGCCATAGAGAAAAAACTTTTTTCACCAGCGACAAGTACAGAAATTGGTGCAATTGACATCGACAGCCTCAATCAGCATTTGCTGGCAGATGCCTGGTCTGTTGTCCTAGTTGATGGTCATTTCTCGGCATCATTATCGATGCTAGATGGTGTGCCGGATTCAGTTACAGTCATGAATATGGCTAATGCCCTGGAGCAAAAAGCTGAGCTACTGGAAAGCTATTTTTCTCAGGCAGTTGCTGCCAAAGAGCATGGCTTTGTTGCTTTTAATACCGCGTGGTTTAGCGATGGCTTATTTCTTCACGTACCTGCTAAACAAGTATTGACAAGGCCTATACAAATCCTGCATGTCGTTACCCAAGCTGGTTTTATGGCTAATACCCGGGACATTATCGTATTAGAAGAATCTGCCGAGGCAAAAGTGCTGGAAACTTTTGTGGGCTGTGAAGAAGCCTACTGTTCTGCAGCAGTTATGGAAGTCTCTCTTGCGCAGAATGCGGATTTAACCCTGTATAAGCTGCAGATGGAAGGCGAGAAAGCTTATCATTTTGGTGGCACTTACGTTAAACAGGCGCGAGATAGTCGCTTTACGCATCACAATTTCGCTTTTGGCGGACTGCTAGCGCGTAACGATATCCATACTGATCTTAATCAGGCGGCTGAATGTGATTTGAACGGTTTATACTTAGGTGTTAAGCGTCAGCATATAGATAATCATACGCGTATAAATCATTTACAGCCACATGCTATTAGTCATGAGCTATATAAAGGTGTGTTAAATCAGCGAGCAAAAGGTGTTTTTCAGGGACGCGTACTGGTTGCAGAGCAGGCACAAAAAACCGATTCGATGATGAATAACCGTAATCTGCTACTTTCTGATGATGCAGAAGTCGATACCAAGCCGCAACTGGAAATTTATGCGGATGATGTTAAATGCGCACATGGAGTCACGGTTGGGCAATTAGATGAGCAATCTATTTTCTATTTACAGTCGCGATGTGTGGATAAGCAAACAGCAAGAAATATGCTGACCTTTGCCTTTGCTAATGAAATGGTGGAAAAGATTAAATTAGCAGATTTACATGATCAAGTGTTGGAGCAACTATTAATACGTTTCCCCCAGGTAGGTATACAGCATAACTGGCTTTAAGCCCTAATTAACACGTTAAATGTAGGTTGGGTTAGTTTTTTCATGCATTGCAATAAAAAACCTAACCCAACCTACAAAACACTTAGATACAATATGACAACATTTCCCATCGAAAAAATTCGTGCTGATTTTCCTATTTTACAAGAGAAAATTCGTAATAAACCTTTAGTCTATCTGGATAATGCTGCAAGCTGTCAAAAGCCGCAGCAGGTGATTGATAGCATAGTACATTGTTATAGCCATGAATATGCCAATGTGCATCGTGGAGTACATACCTTAAGTGTGAAAGCGACGGATCGCTACGAAGGGGCCAGGGAAAAAGTTAAGGACTTTATCAATGCGCAAAGCACGAAGGAAATTGTATTTGTGCGTGGTGCAACCGAAGCAATTAACTTAATCGCGCAAACTTTTGGCAAAAGCAATATTAAAGCGGGCGATGAAATTCTGATTACCGCGATGGAGCATCACTCAAACATTGTGCCTTGGCAAATGCTCTGTGCTGAGACAGGAGCCATACTAAAAGTCGCACCGATCAATTTACAAGGTGAATTGATTTATGCCGAGTTTGAAAAATTAATTACGGATAAAACCAGATTGGTTTCAGTGGTGCATATGTCTAATGCATTAGGCACAGTGAATCCAGTTGAAAAGATTATTGCGGCTGCTAAAGCAAAAAATATCCCGGTTTTATTAGATGGTGCGCAGGCTATTCCGCATATGGCGGTTGATGTGCAGGCATTAGATTGTGATTTTTATGTGTTTTCCGGGCATAAGCTGTACGCGCCATCGGGTATCGGTGTAATGTATGGCAAGCAGGCCTTGTTAGAAGCCATGCCGCCGTATCAGGGTGGAGGTGATATGATTCGTAAAGTCACCTTCGAAGAAACCGAATATAATGCGCTCCCTTATAAATTTGAAGCGGGTACGCCGAGTATTGCAGATGTCATCGGATTAGGTGCAGCCATTGATTACCTCAATGACATCGGAATGGATAATATTGCAGCTTATGAAGCCGAGTTACTGAACTATGCGACTGTAAAAGCAAAGCAGATTAAAGGTTTACGCTTGATTGGTGAGGCACAGGAAAAGGGTGCTATTCTATCTTTTGTCCTGGATAAAATTCACCCGCATGATATTGGTACCATGTTGGATAGCCTGGGGATTGCAATACGTGCAGGGCATCATTGCGCCATGCCGGTTATGGACTTTTTTGAAGTACCAGCCACTGCAAGAGCTTCTTTTGCCATGTACAATACTAAAGAAGAAGTCGACGTTTTAATCAATGGTATAGAATCATTGATAGAAATCTTTGGCTAATACGCAAAACTAACAAATTGAGAACACCATGTTTGATGATTTACGCGACCTCTATCAGGAGGTTATTTTTGACCATAATAGAAACCCACGTAATTTCCATGTTATGCAGGATGCAGACCGTAAAGTAGAGGGCTTTAATCCTTTATGTGGTGATCGTCTAACTTTATTTTTAAAGATGGATGGCGATAAAATTACCGATGCAAGCTTTCAAGGTTCAGGTTGTGCAATATCTACAGCCTCTGTTTCATTGATGACCGAAATTATCAAAGGTAAAACAGAAGCAGAAGCAGAAGATTTGTTTAGCAAGTTTCATGAAATGACCACAGGTAAAAGCAAAGAAATTAATCTGGAAGCTATTGGTAAATTAGCCGTATTAGCCGGAGTACGTGAGTATCCCGCGCGCGTAAAATGCGCGACACTAGCCTGGCATACTCTAGATGCGGCTATAAAAAATGAGCAAGACTCTATTTCTACCGAATAATATTGGTGTAGAGAGGACTTTAGTCCGCTGGTATCATCCATAGTTTCAGCATTAGCGGACTAACGTCCGCTCTACGTTTTTGTTCTTGAATTTATGCACAACTATATAGGCAAGTTGGCTGTTTTACATAATGAGCACTATGATTTAGAGCTTTCTCAAGCTTTATCCATGCGCTTAACGGTCCCTCTGTATCATTCTGTAGATAATAAAACCCCTGAAGTTTTCTTTTTATGCTGGCGCGATGGTTGTTTAAAGCTTCTGGATAAAGAGCTACTTAAAAAGGGCGGCTTGATGGTGGACATAGAACCTCGGCAAGGAGAGCAGCGATCCTGGCCAGCTCCTAAAGAAGGCGCTCTGGCACAAGCCATAGGACGAAAAACCAGAACAGTGGTTGATGCGACGACAGGCTGGGCACAAGATAGTTTGCATCTATTTCGTATGGGCTATGACTTAACGTGTATAGAACGCTCGCCGGTGATGCTGGAATTACTTCATGATGCTTTTTTAAGATTAGAGCATGTAGATTGGGTGCAAAGATTAGATTTGTCTGCGCCTCAACTAATCTCTGGAAATGCGATAGATATTCTGGCCCAACTTGGCGATGCGCCTGATTGCATTTATATAGATCCGATGTTTCCGGCTAAACGAAAAAAATCGGCTTTACCCAAAAAATCCATGCTGGTTTTGCGTGACTTACTCGGTGATGATATGGATAAAGATGCTTTATTTGATGCGGCATTGCAGGCAACGGCAAAAAAAGTTGTAGTGAAAAGTCCTGGCTATGCCTCGCCCTTAGGGGGTAAACCAGCGCAGAGCTTTAAAAGCAAGTTGCTGAGATATGATGTCTATGTAAAGGGCGTCTCTATTAATTCATGATTGGCATCTATACGTTTAAAATATTCGATAACTGCGTTGAAAATCTTGTTAATAGCTTGCTATTCACTGCGATCTTCGCGTTGTTTTCTCTAAATTTTTAAACGCATACCTGCTCAGACAGAAGTAATAGAGGTGTCCTAACAAACTAAAAGAGGAAAACATGTCTGAATGGGTTGATGTAGTTGCGGAAAATGCACTGGCAGTGGGTGAACACATCGTGGTTGATGTCGATGGTGTTGATGTTGTAGTGTTTAAACTAGAAGATGGCTTTTATGCTCTGGAAGATATATGTACACACGATGGGGCCGAGATTGCCAGCGGCGAGTTTGATGGCGATGAAATTATCTGTCCGCGGCACGGTGCACGGTTTTGCATCAGAACGGGAAAAGTAAAATCTGCCCCTGCTTACGAAGATATTGCCAGTCTAGCAGTAACAGTGGAGCAAGGGCGAATAAAAGTAAAGGATACTCGCTGGGATTAACTAAGCGGTGTTTGAAATGGTATATAATAAACACTTTTTTAAACTGGAATATTAGCGTCTATACAAAAGCAATGCAAGAAATTAACCCGATCAATAATAAAATACAAGATTTGCGACATCGTACCGATACGCTCAGGGGGTATCTTTGACTATGATGTTAAAAGTGAACGCCTGGTAGAGGTTTTACGTGAACTTGAAAGCCCTGAAATATGGAATAACCCGGAGCAGGCACAAGCTTTGGGCAAGGAGCGGGGTTTATTAGAAAGAGTCGTTAATACCGTTATTGATCTGGAAGCCGGCTTAAGTGATGCGGCCGAATTGCTGGAAATGGCCGTTGCCGAAAAAGATGAAGAGACAGTAGGCACTGTTGTAGTAGACTTGGCAGGCTTTGAAAAACAGGTGGAAGGTTTGGAATTCCGACGCATGTTTTCGGGTGACATGGACGCAAATAATGCCTTTCTAGATGTCCAGTCTGGCTCAGGAGGTACCGAAGCTCAGGACTGGGCAGCGATGATCGAACGGATGTATTTACGCTGGGGAGAGCGAAAAGGCTTTAAAACAGAATTGATTGAAGAGTCACAAGGCGAGGTGGCGGGTATTAAAAGTGCGACCATCAAGTTCGAAGGTGACTATGCTTTCGGCTGGTTGCGTACTGAAACGGGAGTGCATCGACTGGTGCGAAAATCACCTTTTGATTCGGGCAGTCGCCGCCATACATCTTTTGCCTCGGTCTTTGTTTCGCCTGAGATAGACGATAATATTGAAATAGATATTAACCCTGCCGATTTGCGTATTGATGTTTATCGCGCAAGCGGTGCGGGCGGGCAGCATGTTAATAAAACAGAATCAGCCGTGCGTATTACCCATATTCCGACGAATACCGTTACGCAGTGTCAGAATGGCCGCTCCCAGCATAAGAATAAAGATACGGCGATGAAGCAATTAAAATCCAGACTATATGAGCTGGAGTTACACAAGCGCACCGAATCGCAGCAAGCGGTAGAAGATAATAAATCTGATATAGGCTGGGGTAGTCAGATTCGCTCCTATGTGCTGGATCAATCGCGTATTAAAGATTTACGCACCAGTGTTGAAACTGGTAATACTCAAGCGGTACTCGATGGTGATTTAGACCAGTTTATAGAAGCCAGTCTGAAGAGTGGTTTGTAAACTGGTTACGAGTAAATATTTTCAGAGCAAATTTTTGCTCGTCAAGAATAATCAATTAAATAAGTAAAATGTCCGAATTAGAACACGACGAACAAGAGCAAATTAAACAGCGGCGTATTAAATTAAATGCACTACGTGAAAATGGTGCGATTGCCTTTCCTACTGATTTTCGCCGTAATGTCATTGCCGGTGAACTGATTGCTGAATATAATGCAAAAACCAAAGAAGAACTAGACGCGGATCCAGTTAGGGTCAAATTAGCGGGTCGACTGATGACGCGTCGCATCATGGGTAAAGCAAGTTTTGCGCATATTCAGGATATGTCGGGAAAAATTCAGCTGTATGTGACACGCGATACCCTAGCTGAAGGCTTTTATAACGAGCAATTTAAAAAATGGGATATCGGCGATATTATTGGCGCGGAAGGCGTGTTGTTTAGAACCAAGGTGGGTGAACTCAGTGTCAAGGTCGATGATATACGTTTATTGACCAAATCCTTGCGTCCTTTGCCAGAGAAGTTTCACGGTATTGCAGACAAGGAAATCAAATACCGGCAGCGTTATCTGGATTTGATTATGAGCGATGATTCGCGGAATACTTTTTTAATGCGCTCCAAAATTGTTGCCTATATTCGCCAGTTTTTAATTGAGCGACAATTTCTTGAAGTGGAAACACCGATGATGCAGACGATCCCGGGTGGAGCAACTGCACGCCCTTTCGAGACATTTCATAATGCGCTGGATTTAGGGATGTATCTACGTATCGCACCAGAACTTTATTTAAAACGCCTGGTTGTCGGTGGTTTTGAAAGGGTCTTTGAGATCAACCGTAATTTCCGCAATGAAGGGTTGTCTACGCGACACAATCCTGAATTTACCATGCTGGAGTTTTATCAGGCCTATACTGAATACGGTGAGTTAATGGATCTGACTGAAGCGATGCTAAAAGGCCTGGCGGAAGATGTCGTTGGCCAGGCGGAGATTACTTATCAGGGAGAAGTCTATGATTTTGGTAAGCCGTTCCAGCGTATGACGGTGTTCGATTCAATTTTACACTTTAACCCTGACTTGAACCCTGCTGATATTGCGAGTCGTGAAGCAGCAGTAAGCGTAGCCGAAAATCTGAGGATTCCGGTTAAAGAGAGTTATGGACTGGGTAAGGTGCAGATCGAGATTTTTGAGAAAACGGTAGAAAGTCGCTTAATGAATCCAACCTTTATTACCGCTTATCCTGTTGAGGTATCGCCTTTGGCGCGACGCAATGATGATGACCCGCATGTGACCGACCGATTTGAATTCTTTGTTGGTGGACGGGAAATTGCCAATGGCTTTACCGAGTTAAATGATTCGGAAGATCAAGCAGAGCGTTTTATGCAACAGGTGCAGGAAAAAGAAGCAGGGGATGATGAAGCGATGCACTTTGATGCGGATTATATTACTGCTTTAGAGCATGGAATGCCGCCAACGGCAGGGGAAGGGATAGGGATAGACCGTCTGGTCATGTTGTTTACTGACGCACCGTCGATTCGAGATGTCTTGTTATTCCCGCATATGCGCCCTAAAGCGTAAGCGCTTTTTGATGTTATTAAAAAAGCCTCTACCGAGGCTTTTTTAATCTTTAGTCAATTAGTGGGCGTTAGCAGCAATTTGTTCGGCACGCTTTTCATTGGCATGTTCGATTTTTGAAAATACACACAGTATATCGGTCGCGGATAATATACCGACCAGTTTATTTTTATTGTCGACTACGGGTAATGCACCAATTCTGTTTTCTGCCATTAAGGCTGCAGCTTTTGACGCGTAGGTGTCAGGTTGCACGGTAATAACGCCACGGTGCATGATATGAGTCACTTTTTTGGGTAATACGTGTAATTCTGTTGTGCCTTCTGCCGTAATAGCGCTGGAATTACTTTTTGGCCCCAGTGCTTTATAAAGGTCTCTGTCCGACACGATACCGACAACCTTGCCTTTTTCAACTACTGGTAAATGACGCACTTTTTCGTAGTGTATCAGGAAGAAGACGCGGTCAATCATATCTTGTGGCGCTACCGTAAATACTTTTTGGGTCATTAAATTTTCAACACGCATGTGTTTACCTCTCTCCTCTTAAGTTAGTATAAGTCGCACAGAATAGGCAGTTATGCATAATTTTACAAGAGTTATATCATCGAATGTTATAAAATAATTGGTTATGTTAGTTAACAATGGGCTGAGAAACACAATTAAAAAGTCGGTTTTTTAGCTAAATATTATAAGCGGCAGCTATTGGAGTCAAAATGCGCGTTATTCTGTTAGGTAGTCCAGGTTCTGGGAAAGGTACACAGGCACAATTTATCACTGAGAAATACGCAATACCGCAAATATCAACAGGCGATATGTTACGCGCCGCTGTACGGGAAGGGACAGCGTTAGGTAGGGCGGCTAAAAAAATTATGGACGAAGGTGGCTTGGTCTCAGATGAAATTATTTTAGGTTTGATTAAGGACCGAATCACCCAGGCAGATTGTGTTAATGGATTTTTATTAGATGGTTTTCCGCGAACTATTGCTCAGGCTGAAGGCTTGCTAGCAATGGATATGCAGATAGATCATGTATTAGAAATCGCGGTAGCTGATGACGAGATTATTAAGCGTATGAGTGGTCGCCGTGTGCATCTGGAGTCAGGTCGTACTTACCATGTCGAATATAATCCTCCTAAAGTCACTAATAAAGATGATGCGACAGGCGCGCCCTTAATTCAGCGCGATGATGATAAAGAGCAGACAGTCAAAAAACGGCTAGATGTTTATCACCAGCAAACCAAACCGTTGGTAGGGTTTTATCAGAACATGGCTGGAGAAGGAAAAGTGAAGTTTTCTTCTATTCCTGGTGTTGGAGGAATATCAGGCATTACGGCTAAGGTTTTTTCTGAGTTGGCATAAAAAAAGGAGTTGCTGTGGACATTCTAAGTTCGGAAATCTACCAGGATTTTAAGCAAACAGGGCTTATTATTGCGTATTCTGGTGTCGATACTCGTGTCACGGGTATAGTGCCTGCCGAATCTGCAGGACAAGGTGACTTGGTTTTCGTAGAGCATGAAAAATATCTACCGGCAGTTTTAGGCTCAGGCGTTGCGGCTATTGTGACGACTAAGGCAATTGCAGAAAAGATAGAGCTGGATAATGCTGCTATTCTAGTTGCGCCTAATGTACGGATGGCGATGGCCTATATCCGCCAAAAATATGTAGACAGAGATGTTTATGACACTGAGTGGGGGCGTATTCATGCCACCGCAGTCATACATGAATCGGTATTAGTGCCAGAAGATGCTGTTATTGGCCCAGGTGTGGTTATAGGCAGAAACGTTCAGCTGGGTTCTGCTGTGGTGATTATGGCTAATAGCGTCATTGAATTTGATGCCATGATTGGCGCTCGAACTGTTATCTATCCAAGTTGCGTGGTGTCTTATGACTGTCAAATTGGCGCTGACTGCATTTTAAAAGCAGGCTGTGTAATCGGCAGTGATGGTCAGGGCTTTGCCCAGGATGAGCACTTTCATCATCACCGTATTCCACAAACCGGTCGGGTGATTATTGGTAATAAAGTGGTTATCGGTTCTGTCACTACGATTGACCGGGCGACTTACACTGCAACCAGAGTTCATGATGGCAGCATTGTTGATGCGCAATGCCATTTAGCACATAATGTGATTATCGAAGAAGATTGCATCCTGGTTGCCCAAACCGGAATCGCTGGTTCTAGTCACTTTGGTAAGCGAGTCATTGCCTCGGGGCAAACAGGCGTGCTAGATCATGTGCATGTCCCGGATGATACTGTTTTATTACATCGAGCAGGGGTGCATAGCAGCATTAAGGAATCGGGTATTTATGCTTATGGGCCTGCACAACCTTTTAAAAAATATACAAAAAACATAGCTATCTTTCAACGATTAGGTGAAGTATGGGCGCGCTTGAAAAAATTAGAAAAGCAAGTCGCTGAACTTGCTAAAAAATAACAAAGTACTCATTTTTATTAATCATTAACAAAGAGAATAAGGTTGTGTGTAAATGACACAGAAAATTGCTGTATTACCAGGTGATGGTATAGGTCCTGAAATTGTAGCGGAAGCCATTAAAATATTGGCATACTTAAATACTGATATGGATCTGGGCCTGGAGTTTGAGCAAGGTTTGATCGGTGGGGCGGCGTATGATGCAACAGGAACACCTTTTCCTGAGGCCACAGTCGCGTTGGTAAAAAATGCAGATGCTATATTGTTAGGTGCGGTAGGTGGCTATCAATGGGAATCGCTTGATATTGCCGTGCGTCCTGAAAAAGGCTTGTTAGGCTTACGTTCAGAGTTGCAATTATTTTCTAATTTACGTCCTGCGATTTTATATCCCCAATTAGTACAAGCTTCAACACTCAAGCCTGAAGTGGTATCAGGTCTAGATATTATGATTGTTCGCGAATTGACTGGTGGTATTTACTTTGGTCAGCCGCGTGGTATTAAAACGCTCGAAAATGGAGAGAGGCAAGGTTATAACACGCTGGTCTATAGCGAAACTGAAATTCGCAGGATTGGGCATTCAGCTTTTAAAATTGCGCAGAAACGTGGCAAGCGTTTGTGTTCGGTTGATAAAGCTAATGTATTGGAATGTACTGAATTATGGCGTGAAGTTATGTCTGATGTGCATAAGCAATACCCTGATGTGGCGCTTACTCATATGTATGTTGATAATGCTTCCATGCAATTGGTGCGTGAACCTAAGCAGTTTGACGTGATGGTCACAACCAACATGTTTGGTGATATCTTATCTGATACTGCTGCTATGCTTACAGGGTCAATCGGCATGTTGCCTTCTGCCTCATTAGATGCTCATGGCAAGGGTATGTACGAGCCTATTCATGGCTCTGCCCCGGATATTGCCGGGAAAGGTGTTGCCAATCCTCTGGCAACAATTTTATCGGCCGCCATGATGTTGCGTTACACTTTTGATCAGGCAGAAGCAGCGGATCGGATCGAGCTAGCTGTCAATGATGCCTTGAATTCAGATATACGTACTGCGGATATTTATACAGAAGGCATGCATAAAGTCAGCACTTCTGAAATGGCTGATGCAGTGATTAAAGCTTTAAAAGTGAGAGGGTAAAATGACAAAAAAATATAATATAGCGATTGTCGGTGCAACGGGAGCCGTTGGCGAAGCAATGATTTCCATTTTGGAACAAAGAAAATTTCCGGTAGGAAATGTTTATGCGCTGGCAAGTGAGCGCTCAGCAGGAAAACGCATCCCTTTTAATGGTGGGACGCTGAGTGTTAAGGATTTAGCGGAATTTGATTTTTCCAAAGCAGATATTGGTTTGTTTTCGGCAGGGGCCGGGGTGTCAGAAAAGTATGCACCGATAGCGGCCGCAGCAGGCTGTGTGGTGATCGATAATACTTCGCAGTTTCGTTATGACGATGATATTCCATTAGTTATTCCAGAGGTCAACCCTGAAAGTATTGCTCAGCATACAAAACGAGGTATCATTGCCAACCCTAACTGCTCAACCATTCAAATGCTGGTTGCGTTAAAGCCGATCTATGATGCAGTAGGTATAGAACGCATAAATGTTTGCACTTATCAGGCAGTTTCAGGTTCTGGTAAAGAGGCGATTGAAGAAGTTGTCAGCCAGACTGCACAATTGTTAAATGGTAAGCCGATACAGACCAAAGTATACCCAAAGCAAATTGCCTTTAATGTGTTGCCCCAGATTGATGTATTTATGGAAAATGGCTATACCAAAGAAGAAATGAAAATGGTATGGGAAACCAAGAAGATTATGGGTGATGACAGTATTCTAGTGAATCCGACAGCGGTACGGGTGCCAGTTTTTTACGGGCATTCTGAAGCCATTCACATAGAAACACGCGATAAAATCAGCGTAGAAAAAGTGCGTGAAATTCTAGCGGCAAGTCCTGGAATTACAGTGATGGATGAGCGGGTTGATGGCGGTTATCCGACTGCGGTTACTGAGTCTTCAGGTAATGATGATGTGTTTGTCGGTCGTATCAGAGAAGATATTTCTCATGACAAAGGGTTGGACTTGTGGGTTGTTGCTGATAATGTGCGCAAAGGTGCTGCATTAAACAGCATACAAATTGCAGAAGAGCTGATAAAAAATTACATCTAGTCTAGTATTAACAAGTATATTTGACTGTATTCGGCAAAGCTATCGTGGGAAATTGTGGAAGGAGAATATCTTGTGTAACCTGACTAAAGCCTTGGTAAGTATTTCTTTATTGGCGCCAATGGCAGTTCACTCTTTAGGTGTTGGTGAATTAAAACTACATTCAGCTTTAAATCAAAAGTTGAATGCTGAAATTACCTTATCTCTAGGTGCTGGCGAACATCTTGAGGACATTAAGGTTGCTCTGGCTACACCAGATCAATTTGATAAGTTAGGCATAACCTGGAATTATTTTATATCCAAGATTCAATTCAAGCCTATCGTAAAGTCTAATGGTAAAGTCGTTATTAAAGTGACTTCTGATAAGATTTTGCAGGAACCTATTCTGGATTTTTTACTTGAGGTTAGCTGGCCTAATGGTGAAATTTTTAAAGAATATACCGTTTTAGTTGATCCCCCTGTTGTATATCAGCAAACTGTAATTGATACTCCACCTGTATCAGTAGTAAAACCAAAAAAAACGACTAGACGTGCTGCACCTGTTCGGGTGCAGGAAAATGATTTTAGTAGCTTAGCAGTCAAGGGTGAATATGGACCCACAAATAGAAATGACACTCTATGGAATGTTGCCAAAAAAGTAAACCGGCATAATGATATTTCTATAGAACAAATGATGCTGGCTCTGTATAAAGCAAATTCATCAGCTTTCTATAAGAACAACATTAATGCGTTAATGGCGGGAAAAACATTAAAAATTCCACAAAAAACCGAGATTATTAAGGTATCTAAAAAGCAGGCTCATGACCAGTTTTATCGACAAATGGCAGTGTGGGAAGGAAAAGCGGTACCAGAGTCAGTTACCATTGTCGAGCTTGATGCTGCGGCAGAGATTCAAGAGGCGAGTGATGCCAATGCTAAGTTAACGCTGGAATCACCCAGTGAAGAGGCGATTAGCCAGTCTGCTGCACTGGCTGCAGAGGCCGCTGAAACTGAGCAACTAGTCTTTGAAAATGTGCAACTGCAAGAAAGACTGGCCAACCTGGAAAAACAGTTTGCTATCATGCAAGAAATGATGGCGATTAAAGATCAGCAACTGGCAGCAATGCAAAATTCGCAGCTTGCACCAGATTCGCAAGCTAATGTAAATTCCAATCAGAATAATAGAGTTATTACTGATGAGATTGAAGAGCAGATAAATCTTGGGGCTGTGATAGGGGAACCAGAAGCTGTTGTTGAATTTGCGGAGAAGCCGCAACAGGAAGCGAATAAACCAGAAGCAGCGGCGGGGAAAAATCCACCTACTACTCAGATGAATGAGACATCTACGCAAGCTGCAGCTGAGGATTTCGGGATTAATTATTATTACCTAGGCAGTGCGCTTCTAACATTACTGGGCTTTGGCTGGTTATTTGGACGTAAACGTCAGGCCAAAGAAGAAATTAATGAAAGCGGTTTATTTGCGACTGCAAGTGATATATCTGTAACCGATTCAGAGGACAAGATATCCGTTCCTGTGTTAGATAAAAAAACGACTTATGATACTGGCGAGGTGGGTGAGAGCTCTTTCTTAAGTGAGTTTACTACCGAAAACTTCGATGTATTCGAGACTGATCAGGCAGAAGTCGATCCTATCTCAGAAACTGATGTATATCTTGCCTATGGTCGGAACCAACAAGCCGAAGAGTTGATGCGTCATGCTATTGCCGATAATCCTGAGAAAGATGAATATAAATTAAAGCTTCTGGAAATATTTTATGTAAGTGAAAATGAGGGTGGTTTTAATGATTATGCCAGTAAATTAATTACGGCAGGAAAGAAAACGGATATTAATTTTTGGTCTAAAGTTTCTGCAATGGGTAGGGAGCTTATTCCGGACTCACCTTTGTTTTCTGCCGATGTCGGGGAATCAACATTTGAAGCAAGCAATGTTGCTGATGATGATTACTTGAACGCATCTACTAACCTTACTCATGATGATGTAGGCTCGGTTACCGAGGCAATGTCCCAGTCTTTGTTAATTGAAGAAGATAATAACCCAGTTGAAGCTGAACTAGCTACTGATTCTGATCAAGATGAGTTACTCGTAGAAGATAGCGCTGATACTGATAATCCAATTGAATCGGCTGTCCAAATTAAACCAATTGAGCCAATAGAATCAAGTGAGCCAGATAATAGTGATATAGATGATATTGAAAGTATAGACTTTGATTTGAGTCTGTTTGAAACGGTAGGTACTTCGGATAATGCTGAATCAAATTTAATCGATGACCTGGAGACCTTTGATTTTAATAGTGATGAATCTGATTCCTTAAATAAATCGGTTGTTGATGAGCAGCAGGATAAAAGGGAGGAAGCTGTCGCTGTAAAGCTCTCTGAAAATAACGATTTTGATTTTTATTTTGATTTTGATGAGGTGGTAGCTCCGGCAGGCACCGAAGCAAGCAAAGATGATAGTGCTTCTGAAGTTTCAGATATATCCGATAGGGATGGATTTGAGACCAAAATAGATTTGGCTAAAGCTTATATCGACATGGGTGACCAAGCAGCCGCAAAAGAAATTGTCCAGGAAGTATTAGCTCAGGGTAGTGACACGCAAAAACTTGAAGCACAGGCAATTATTGATAAATTAGGCTAAATTATTTAGGCAAAAAAAGCCCCTGATTGCGCGATGGCAATCAGGGGCTTTTTTTGGCGATAGATATTAAGCGGCTATACTGACAGCCCCTTTTAATTTCTTCATGGCATTTTTTTCTAATTGTCTAATGCGCTCAGCTGATACGCCATAGCGCTCGGCTAGTTCATGCAAAGTCATTTTTTTCTCAGTTAGCCAGCGGCTTGCGACGATATCCTGACTTCGTTCATCCAGACCTTGTAACGCATTACTTAATAAGGTCTCTTTATGACCTTGCCAGTCAGCGTTTTCCAGTAATAACGCTGGATCGGCATTGTGCTGTTGCAAGTATGAAATAGGCGCGCTAAAAGACTCTTCGCTACTGCTAGACTCAGGTAGGTCAAACGCCATATCCTTGCCGTCCAGACGCGTTTCCATTTCGTAAACGGTTTTAATGTCTACATCCAGGTTTGCAGCGATAGCCTCAGCTTCATCTTTAGATAACCAGCCAAGTTGTTTCTTGGATTTTCTTAAGTTGAAGAATATCTTGCGTTGTGACTTGGTGGTCGCAACTTTAACGATGCGCCAGTTTTTAATAACATATTCATGAATTTCTGCACGAATCCAGTGCACGGCAAAAGAAACCAGGCGTACACCTACATTAGGGTCAAACCGCTTTACTGCTTTCATAAGGCCAATATTACCTTCCTGAACAATGTCGTTCATCGGTAAGCCATAGCCATTGTAGCCACGTGCTACATGGGCAACAAAGCGTAAATTTGCCATAACAAGTTGCTTTGCAGCTTCAAGATCCTCATTGTCTCTATAGAGGATGGCCAGTGCACGCTCTTCTTCAGCATTTAATTTATTAGTTTGACCAACTACGTTTAGATAAGAATCAAAGTTCTTACTTGTTAAAGTAATAGGTAAGGCTAATGAATTAGGCATAAAAGACTCCAAAAATTAAACATAATAGAATTTTAGCACTCAATAGGTAAGAGTGCTAATAAAAATAAAATATTTGTGAATAGATTCATGAAAATTAGCTAAGATAGAGTAAAATAAGCGCATCAAAAAATACTATGAGAATATAATGGATAAAAAATTATTAGAAATTCTGGCCTGCCCGATTTGTAAAAGCGTGTTAATACACGACAAGAATGCACAGGAACTGATTTGTAAAGCAGACCGTCTAGCTTTTCCGGTAAGAGATGATATTCCGGTGATGCTGGAAGATGATGCAAGAACTTTAACTAGTGAAGAAGTCGAAAAATTAAAATGAGTTGCGAGTTTAAGGTTGTTATTCCTGCAAGGTATGGATCTTCCAGATTACCAGGAAAACCTTTAATAAGTATCGCTGGCAGGGCAATGGTGCTGCATGTCTGTGACCGGGCAAAAGCTGCAGGGGCAGCAGAGATAGTAGTCGCAACTGATGATGCGAGAATACAGGCAGTAGTAGAAGACTATGGCTTTGCAGCGGTAATGACTAGTAGCGCGCATGAAAGTGGCACAGAAAGATTAGCTGAAGTTGCAGCGCTTTATAAATGGAATAAAGACGATATTATTGTCAATCTTCAGGGTGATGAGCCGCTTATTCCGCCTGAGCATATTACCTTGGCAGCTAACTCATTAGCACAACAAAGCACTGCCGAGGTTGCAACCCTGGCTGCTGATATAGAATTGGCGGAAGAGGTATTTAACTCGCATGCTGTTAAAGTCGTCGTTGATAAACAGCACTATGCACTCTATTTTAGCCGTGCGGCTATTCCTTGGGATCGGGAAGGATTCCAGCAGTTAGATAAGCCGTTAATCAGGAAAAATGCCTATTTAAGACATATAGGACTGTATGCCTATCGCGTTAGTTTTTTACAACGCTATGTGCAATGGGACGCGTCTATATTGGAAAAGATAGAGATGCTGGAGCAATTAAGAATCCTCTGGCAAGGGGAGAAAATTCTTGTTGCGACAGTGGACAAGGCGCCCGAAGCTGGCGTTGATACTCAAGCAGATTTATTACGAGTAGAGCGGCAATTAATGCAATAGTCATAAGGGCATTATACGCAGACGATTAAAGTTGCTGGATATCTTGAGCACTCAGATTGCCATTATGTAAAGCGCTGGCAACGAGGGCTGTGTTAATGTTGATCTGTTTGAGTTGGTATAAATCTTCTATATGACGAATCCCGCCAGCTGCAATAAAATCATGCTGGGGATAGTTATGTTGATAGCCAGCCAATTTGGTCAAATCTGGGCCACAATTTTTCCCTACCAGTCCCAGAGTCATAAGAATGACTTGTTTAGGCCATAAACTAGATGATTGATATAATCTGGGTTCGCCCATTTGAGTATCCTGCGCAGAAAAATCCAGCGATAAGATAAAGTTTTCCGAGCCTTGTTTCAGGGTTATTAAATCGCGTTCTGCACACAGTTCCGTTGCAATAACAGGCGTAAATTGTCCTGACTGCTTAGGCCTGTAAAGTGGGTTAACCGAGCCACTGTCAATGATAAAGTTTAAATGGGGATAGCGACTGAATAATGAATTTATTAAGGAGTGATTGTTGCCAGTCTTCATTAAAGCGTCCAGATCAGCAATGTAGATATGGCTAAAGTCATCAATGCTTAAATAAGCATTGATGACAGCGTCTATTTGACTAGAGCGACATAGTGGCGTTGATAGCGGAAGGTATCTATCTCTTTGGCCTTGGCTGGCAAGCACTACTTCGCCTGCTTTTATATCTATAACAGGAATAATTTGCATTATCCTAAAGGCCGCAGCTGAGCACGGATTTCGTACTCAGATTTATTCACAAAACCGTCAAGCGGGATATCTTCGCCCAACAAGTGGCAAGTATTTACGATCAAGAGATTAATATTCATTCACTTATAATGTTTTATAGCGGTCAATAGCGGGTTCTAGGGATTATGCGTCTACTGGTTTTTGAATTTATTACTGGTGGCGGCTTTAATACTCGTCCTTTACCAGCATCATTATTGCAGGAAGGGTATTTAATGCGCAATGCCCTACTAGATGATTTATCCTGCATAGCAAACCTAGAGTTATTCGTATTGCAGGATGCAAGGCTTAGTCAGGCTGATCTAGCAGCAAAAGAACGCTGGCAATATATCATAGTAACTCAGCAAATAGCTTTGCAAACTTTACTGTTAACTCGGCAACCTGATTACGATGCTGTCTGGTTAATCGCGCCTGAAACAGAAGGTATTCTTAGCTCATGGTGCCAGTTTTTTAGTGTGCAAGGAAAGTTTTTATATACTTCCGGGGCACCTGCAGTAGCGAAATGCCAGGATAAATTAGAGACTACAAGACTATTGCAACAGTCAGGTCTCGCGTGTGTACCCAGTTGTGTGCACGATGGCTCTACAATATACCAGGGTGGGAGCTGGGTTATTAAAGTCAATGACTCGGTAGGTTGTGATCAGGTATATCTGATCCAGTCGTCTGAGGACTGGCACAAGGTATCGGCTAAATTAATCAGTGATACTTCTTATATTATTCAGCCTTTTATATCAGGGAGAGTGCTCAGTCTTTCTTGTCTTTTTTATCAGGGGAAAGCCTATTTTATTTGTTGTAACCAGCAGCATATGCAAGCTGAGCAACAGCAGTTTATCTTATCTGCTTGTACAGTTAATGTGCAGCATAAAAGTGACCAACATTATCAGACGCTTTGCCAGCAGATAGCGGCTGCAATGCCACAATTATTTGGTTATGTAGGTATAGACTTTATACAGATGGAAGCGGGTGAAGACTTGATTTTAGAGATAAACCCCCGCTTGACGACCTCCTATGCCGGGATTAAACAAGCTTTAGGTATTAATGTCGCAGAGCTGGTTTTAAATCTGCCTAGTAAAATACCGGTAATGAGTAAAATCAGAAACCAACAAGTGCGAATCAATATTACTCAGGAAAATAGCTATGCAAACTAATGCAACAACACATATTATCGGTTGGGATATCGGTGGTGCGCATCTTAAAGCTGCCTGGGTCAGTGGTGATTCAAAGGTGAGAGCTGTTTATCAAGAGCCCAGTCCTTTGTGGCAAGGCCTGGATAAACTGAAACAAGCATTGACAAAAATTCTTGCAGATTTACCTGATCAACGGCTGTTGCATGTGATTACCATGTCTGGGGAACTGGTAGATTTGTTTGCCGATAGGGCTGAGGGCGTTGTAGAAATTATTGCTCTAGCTCAGCGGGTATTGGCGCAGCAAACCCTGTTGGTTTATGCTGGACGGCAAGGGTTGATTTCTGCCCTGAATGTCGGTGCAGAACATATTGATGATATTGCCTCGGCAAACTGGCTGGCAAGTGTTACTTACGTGGCCGCTCAGCTTGAGAAGGGGTTGTTTGTCGATATAGGAAGTACCACGACCGATATTTCATTATGGCACCAGCATCAGCTTGATGTTGTTGGTTACACTGACTTTCAACGCCTCGGTTCGGATGAATTAGTCTATACCGGTATGGTCAGAACAGCTGTCATGGCAGTGACTCAGTCAGTGCCTTTTGCCGGTAAAGAAATAGGTGTCATGAGTGAATATTTTGCCACGATGGCTGATGTATACCGCTTGACGCATGAGCTAAATGAGCAGCATGATCAAAGCGATACAGCTGATGGGAATGCTAAAATTGAACAGGCAAGCATGCGGCGTCTGGCGCGAATGATTGGCTGTGATGCAGATGATTTTCCAGCTGAACAGTGGCGACAGCTGGCTTATGCTATTCGTGAACAGCAGTTGGATAGAATACAGTCTGCTTGTGAAAAACAATTATTGCGCACCGAATCCGGACATATTAAGCAAATTATTGGCGCCGGAATAGGGCGGTTTTTAGTCCGGGACATTGCAAGTCGACTGGGCCTTGAATACCTGGACTTCGATACGTTATTTAACTCGTCCACTCAAACAGCGCAATCAGCAATGCAAATTGCTGATTGCGCACCGGCAGTCGCGGTGGCTTATTTAGCTATAGATGGTGCTTGTAAAAGCAATATTTGTTAAAATTACAGATAAACATAATAAGTTTTATACTGTAACTTCTGCTATAGAAAGTCATAAAGCTTAAGTTCTGGTTTAACCGCTACTTACCCCTAAGAAATTCGTCCAATTCAGTTAATGCCAATAACCTGTTCAAGTTCAACGCTTTATTCATTACCATATTTAGCAGACAGCGCACGATTATTTTCCAGTATTGCTGATCAAGAGTGGGCTGTTTTTTTAGATAGTGGCACGGCAGAAAAGCGGCAAGGGTGTTTTGATATTTTTGCATCTCAGCCAGTGTGCACTCTGATTACTCAGGGCAAACAAACGCGGGTAATAACAGCGCATAGTGATAATATTTCAGAACACGATCCCTTTACTCTGGTTAAGCAACAATTAACTTTCCAGCAGTCATTTCCTGAAGTCCCTTTTAATGGCGGTGCTATTGGCTACTTTGGCTATGATTTAGGTCGCAATTTAGAAACCTTGCCGGAAATTGCTCAAGATGCCGAGCATACGCCAGATATGGCGGTAGGTATATATCAGTGGGCTGTGGTAGTCGATCACCAGCAAGAACAAAGTTATTTGGTTGGCAGGGCGGAGAGTACGGAGCATTGGCAGAAGCTGATTAAGCAATTTAGCCAGTATCCGGAAGAGCTAGTTAGAGAGGAATTTCAGGTCACTGGTAATATTCAGTCGAATATGAGCAAGGAAAGCTACAACCAGGCATTTGCCAAAATTAAACATTATCTAAAAGAAGGCGACTGCTACCAGGTCAATCTGGCCCAGCGCTTTGTCGCTACTTGTCGGGGCAATCCTTGGACTGCCTATTGCCAATTGCGACAAATTAACTCGGCTCCCTTTAGCGGATATTTGAATGTCCCTGGTGTGCAGGTGCTGAGTTCATCACCGGAGCGCTTTTTAAAAGTCTCGGCTGACAAGGTAGAAACCAAACCTATTAAGGGTACGCGCCCCAGAAAAGACAGTGATCTAGCGAATCAGCAACAAATTAATGATTTACAGACCAGCAAAAAAGACCGTGCCGAGAATGTCATGATTGTTGATTTATTACGTAATGATATCAGTAAGAATTGCCTGCCTGGCTCGGTCAAAGTGCCCAAACTTTTTGCTGTAGAAAGCTATGCTACCGTGCATCATTTAGTCAGCACGGTATCGGGTCACTTAGCGGCAGATAGTCATGCGCTGGATTTACTACGCAGCTGTTTTCCGGGAGGCTCTATTACTGGAGCCCCAAAAATACGCGCGATGGAAATTATCGAAGAGTTAGAACCACATAGACGCGGCATATACTGTGGCTCTATTGCCTATATCGGCTTTGATGGCAATATGGATAGTAATATTACTATTCGTACTTTAGTGCATTCAGATCAAAGCATCCGATTCTGGGCTGGCGGAGGTATTGTCAATGACTCGGAAGCGGAAGCGGAGTATCAAGAAAGCTTTGATAAAGCGGCAGTCATATTACATCTACTACAGCAGTTGCAAGTTCCATGATTGTGTTAAAGTTGGGGGGTAGTTTATTATCCCATGCCGAGCTCAGGGAGTTTCTGCAAATAGCTAGTCGAGATGGTCAAGGGCAGGTGGTTATTGTTCCCGGGGGTGGGGTGTTTGCTGATCAGGTACGTTTAACGCAACATCAGTGGCAGTATGATGATCACACTGCACATTGTATGGCGATCCTGGCAATGCAGCAAATGGCTTTATTGTTTCACGGTTTATGCGCTGATCTAGTGATTGTCGATGAGGTCGAACTGATACGATTGAGGCTACAGCAACAGAATGTGGTTATCTGGTCACCGTTGCCTAGTGAATTAGATGCAGCAGGCGTCGCCGCAAATTGGCATGTTACATCAGACAGCCTTGCTGCCTGGTTAGCAGTGCAATTATCCATAGATCACCTGATCCTGGTTAAGGCAGCAGAATTTTCAGCAGGCAGTAGCATACAACAATTATCTACTTTAGGTATAATCGATCAAGCATTTTCTGAATTTGTGCAGTATCACCCTTTAACGATTGATTGTATTACTTATCATCAATTTTCTACGCTAGCCGCCAGCTTAAAAAAGCATGCCTAAATATACGCAACCCCGTTCATTATTATCCATTAGAGGCTTGACCGAGCGGTCTGTTAAATTGCTTTCGCGGTTTGTGGCATACAATTTTCAGCATATCTATTATAGAACCAGAGAATCTTTAGGTCAGCATAAACGCGACCTTGTCGTGCTGCGAGTAGAAGAAGCCAGCAGCTCTTTGAAAGAAACAAAAGTTCACTTTCTAGATGCATTAGAGCGCTTTAAATCGGTGGTCAATGTTCAGTCCGGTAGCTTGGAAGATAAATATCGATTACTAAAACAGCAGTTTGATTTTTGTAATATGCGTGCGGATATCGTGCACAATAGAATCCAGGCAATTGAAGAAGTCAGCGATGCATTATTCAAAGAATGGGATGCTGAATTAAAGCAATATACCAACCGCTCCATGCGCGCACAGAGTAGGCAGCAATTAAAAATATCCAGGCAACATTACTCGCGCTTAATAAAAGCTATGTTGAAAGCCGAACAAAAAATTCAACCGGTGTTAGGTGCCTTCAGGGATCAGGTGTTATTTTTAAAACATAATCTCAATGCCAATGCGATTGCTGCCTTGCAACAGGAGTTTGCAGAAATTTGCTTTGATATTTCACAATTAATACAGGCGATGGAAAAATCCATTGCAGAAGCAAATCATTATGTACACATCCTGGTTGAGCACAAGAATCAGCCAGCCTTACCTGCAGCAAAATAACATAAGGCAAAAAAGGTGCGTATAGTTTTAGGCGTAGAATATGATGGCAGTGCTTTTTTTGGCTGGCAGTGGCAGGACGGCGGCTTGCGAACCGTGCAGGCTGCAGTGCAATTTGCCGCATCCAAAGTAGCAAACCATGCGGTCACTATTATCTGCACTGGGCGTACTGATACAGGCGTACATGCTTTAGAGCAGGTAGTTCATTTTGATACCCGTGCTGAGCGTAGTCATCATTCCTGGTTGCTGGGGATTAATGCAAATTTACCGGATGATGTACGGGTAATCTGGATACAGGAAACACTAGAAGGTTTTCATGCACGCTACAGCGCTATTGCAAGATTTTACCGTTATATTATTCTAAATCGTGACACTAGATCCGCATTGCAGCGCGATAGAGTGACCTGGTGTCACCAGTATCTGGATGCAGAGAGTATGCATCAAGCGGCTCAGGCATTGGTAGGGACATATGATTTTACTTCATTCAGGGCGCTAAAATGTCAGTCGGTCAGTCCGATGCGCTTAATGTATTTTATTGATGTTTATCGCCAGGATGAGCAAGTTATTATGGATATTTCAGCCAATGCCTTTTTGCATCATATGGTGCGCAATATTGCTGGGGTATTAATAGCGATTGGTAGCGGGGAAAAACCGGTTGCCTGGGCAGAAGAATTATTAGCAAGTAAAAATAGACAGAAAGGTGGCGTAACTGCACCTGCGCACGGCTTATATTTAGCTGGCGTGTATTATCCGGAAAAATATGCTCTGCCTAAACATTCGATTTTTAATAAATTACCTGCCACTGCACAGAGGTTTCAACATGAGAAGCAACTATGAAAAAATGGCTCTATGTGAATCTTAGTGGTTAATGCGGTAATACAAGGATGAATAGAGGGTAATAGTGTTCTGTCTCCGTTATTCTTCTATGTGTTTCAAAACTAATAAAGTGAAAAATTCAGAAATTTATAATCTTAAATAACTGATTAATCCGACTATTATATGGTCTGTCCTGCGCGATTCGAACGTGCCCCCCTCCCTAGTTCGTAGCTATTGATCATCGAATGCGATTGGGCTTAACCGTATCCGGTAAGTACACCTCAAAGTAGTCTGGGATGGCGCGTTCTATCTATAACAGATGAAAAATGTCACCCAGATTTATAATTTTCATATAAAAAAGGACTCCGGTCTATCATAAGTAATTAATTAAATTGGTGTATATAAGCAGTATCGAACTAATTATACCTTGCAGTGATGATTTATAACCATAAATCAAAAGCTAAAATTTGTTTGTACTGTATTTTGAGCTAGACTTAAATCTATAACTTTCAGCTTAACCACAAACAACCAAGGAGATTCTAATGGAAAGAGATGAAGCCATGTCTTTTATGCTTAAATCACTCAAAATTCTGTTACATAAAGAAGGCTCCGATTTATTTATTACCGCAGGATTCCCACCTGCAATCAAGATTAAAGGGACAATGACACCTATTTCTCAGCAACCTTTATCTGCCAATCATGCGCAATCACTCACTCAGTGCATCATGAATGATAAGCAGCTCAAAGAGTTTGAAGAAACACAGGAATGTAATTTTGCAATCTCACCAGCAAACCTATGCCGGTTTCGAGTAAATGCCTATGTGCAACAAGGCTGCCAAGGCCTCGTTCTTCGTGTTATTCCTGCTGAAATCCCTAATTTTGAAAAATTAGGCTTACCGCCTGTACTGAAAGAAATTATCTCCCATAAAAATGGTTTAATTATTATGGTGGGCGGAACAGGATCGGGTAAATCAACCTCTATGGCGGCCATGATCGACCATCGCAATGAAACCAGTTATGGTCATATCATCACCATAGAAGACCCGATTGAGTTTGTACATAAACATAAAAACTGCATTATGATGCAAAGAGAAGTCGGTGTTGATACCAAAGGCTGGGAAATTGCCTTACACAATACGCTGCGTCAAGCTCCCGATGTAATTGTCCTAGGGGAAATCAGAGATGCAGAAATTATGAATTTTGGAATGGAGTTTGCGCAAACCGGTCATTTAGCGATGGCGACCTTGCATGCTAATAATTCTAACCAGGCCGTTGATCGTATTCTAGGTTTTTTCCCTATTGAAAGTCAGGAAAAGTTAAAGCAGGATATCTCTCTTAATCTTCGCGCTATAATTTCACAACGTTTGGTTAAAACTGTTGATGGTGGTCGTTGCGCTGCTATTGAAATTTTAATCAATACCCCACTCATTGCAGATTTAATTGCTAAAGGTGATATCAGTGGAATTAAACCCATTATGGCTAAATCACGTGAATTAGGCATGCAAACTTTTGACCAGGCATTACTGGATTTATATCAATCAGGGAAAATTAGTTATAGCGATGCACTGAAAAACGCAGATTCTCGCAATGAATTGCGTTTACAAATCAAATTAGCGAGCGGAGAAAATAAACAGACCGGCAGTCTATCATTACAGGAAACTGATGATGATAACGATAATAGCTCCACTCTAAAAAACCACGATTAAATAACCCTTTGATTACATTTGAGTAAAAACCATGGGTTTAGCTCCTTATTTAAAATTACTGGTAACTACTCAGCGTAAACAAAATCGTTCTTGCCAGGGTTTTAGCCCGTTGTTGATATTTTTAGTGGCTCTATGTGAAATACAGTGGGTAATCAAACTTCATTTTTCTACAGAGAAAGTAAATCATATTGATAAAGTTGTTGATATTGCGGTAAGCCCTGGCGCGTCTTTTGGCTAATTGTACCTTGCTATTAATGTCTTCCAATATACCGTTTGTGATGTGTGATTCAACGAAGTGAATAATGCCAGCACCAATGTGCTTTATCTGTTTTTGCAAAGGTCAAGACGGCCGGTATTTTAGCGACGTCTGCTTCGTTGCACTATTGCTTCAGGAAGGCGGATACTCTTTACGCTCATCTTCACGTACTTTATCCATAGCCTCGTTGAGTAATTTGACCACATGAAACCGCTCGAAAGTAATTTCTGTGACCGGAAAGTAGGCGACTGCACCAGCAATAAAAACGGGTGAAAGATCCATGCTCAACTCCGTGACTTGCTCCTCTGGAACATCTTTTTTTCTAGGTGTAGCTGAATGATTTTCAGGGTTGCCTTGCCTTTTCCTTCGCAGACATAGATGACATTTAGCACAGATGATCTGCAAGGGGCTCATTATCAGCGCTTTCTTATTGAGTTAGATTCTGGCCAAACTTTGTTGATTGCACATAATATAGATTTTGCACCAAGAATTGACACCTTATCTTTAGGTGATCGTATCGAGTTTTATGGTGAATATGAGTGGACTGAACAAGGGGGCATCATCCATTGGATGCACTATGATCCTGCCGGAATTCATGAAGATGGCTGGATCTTACACGATGAGTTTATCTATCAGAGTTTCAATTAACCTTCTGAAACCTGGGCCTCTGTAAATGTTGCCATCTGGTTATGCAGAGCACAGGCTGTGCGTAATAAAGGAATCGCAATGGCGGCACCGCTGCCTTCACCCAGACGCATATTAAGATCTAATAGAGGTGTGGCTTTTAACGCATTCAATATTAGCTGATGTCCTTGCTCCTGCGAACGGTGCGCATAGATTAGCCAGTGCTTGATATCGGGGTTGATATCTGTAGCGACTAATGCAGCGACGCTACAGATAAAGCCATCAACGAGTATCGGGAGTTGTTGTTGCGCTGCTGACAGATAGGCCCCGGTTAAAGCCGCTATTTCAAAACCACCAAAGTTTTGTAAAACGGAGAGTGGTGTCTGATTAGTATTTTTATGCTTATCCAGGGCTTGCTGGATGATTTTTGTTTTGTGAACGATGCCTTTTTCATCTAATCCGGTACCTGCACCGGTTAATTTCGTAGCACTCATATCCAGTAAAGCACAGGCTATCGCTGTCGCACTGCTGGTGTTGGCAATGCCCATTTCACCGCCAATAAATATTTGACTATGATCTGTCAGTGCCCTTGTTATTGAATCTTTGCCCGCTAGTAATGCTTGTGATAATTGTATTTCAGTCATGGCAGGCTGAGTCAAGAAGCTAGCAGTTCCTAAGGCTATTTTTTGATGCATAATATCCAGTCCGGCTAATGAACTGGCAACACCAATATCAATAATTTCCAGATGCGCCTGGTATTGTTTTGCCAGGACACTGATCGCTGCCCCACCGTGGACAAAGTTTTTTACCATCTCGCCGGTTACCGCCTGAGGAAATGCAGACACACCGGCATCTGCAATACCATGATCGGCAGCAAAGATACTGATCCAAACCTTATCAACGCAAGGCGTTTCAGTTACTTGCAATGCTGCAAGTTGCACGGCCAGCTGCTCTAACTCTCCTAATGAGCCGGCTGGCTTTGTCAGCTGTTCCTGGCGCTTGATGGCTGCGAGTCGAAAGTGCTCATCAGGCTGAGGAATAGGATGGGTTAACCACTGCATATTAGTGTTTTAGTGCCTGTGGCAATCCCGCTGTTACTAAAGTCACGTGAGAGCAAACTTTTGCCAGTTGTTGGTGTAGTTTTCCTGCCTCATCAACAAAACGGCGGGACATTTTATCCATGGGTACTATGCCCATACCCACTTCATTACTAACCAAAGCAATATCGGTGTGTAAGTTGGGCAGTAGTTCCAGGAGTGCTTGCTTTTGCTGGAGGAAAATATCTTCCTGATAATTTCCCTCGGAATCAAAGAGTATATTGCTTAACCATAAGGTTAAACAATCCACCAGCAGATAGTTATTGCTGCTTGCATATTGCTTGATAATATCTGCAATTAGAATAGGTTCTTCAATAGTTTCCCAGTATCTGGGGCGTTCAGACTGGTGCTTGCTGATACGTTCTTGCATTTCATCATCACCTGCAGTTCCTGTTGCAATGTAAATAACCTGTTTATTACTCGCCTGGGCAAGTTGTTCGGCATATTGACTTTTACCCGAGCGGGCACCGCCTAATATAAGGTGTTGCATGTCTTAATTATCCTTTAATCGTACTGCTAGTACATCACATTTTGCATGATGTAATACGCCGTTAGCGGTAGAGCCTAATAATAGCGCCAGCCCATGCCTCCCATGTGAGCCGAGTACAATCAGGTCGACATGTTGCTCTTCTGCTGTGGCTACAATTTCAAGTTTGGTACTACCCATTTCCAGAAATTGCCTGTCTTCAGGAATAGACAATTGCTTACCTAGCTCTGCCAGGCGTTTTTTAGCGGCATCCATCAGCTCCTCGTTTAAATCTATATCGAAAGGAATTACTGGGCCATAGGCTGCATCGGTGATTGGTAAATTATCGATGATATGAATAATGCTTAGTTTCGCTTGATATTTGTCCGCTAAATAGCGTGCTTTTTGGGCGATATAATCACCATGTTCAGAAAAATCGACAGCTAATAAAATATGTTGATAGTTATTCATATCAGATCCCCTAAGTAATTTAATGACTCTAATTTAACATTTTTTACAGAAGCGTGCATAAGCAGCCTGGAGAATAAAGTCAGTTTTCTGTGTGAGGCTTAAGCAACTGGGCTGACAGGAAATAACAGGCCCATAATTTGCGAGGCGAAAAACACATAAAGAAAAGCGATACCCAGGGCAAAAGAAAAGGGTTTGTTCAAGGTATGGCGAATGATATGCGCTGTCACCAGCCAGTTCCATAACATCAGAGCAAGCATAATAAATACTGCAGGCATATTACTAGCGTCTTGATGTAGCATGTTAAGAACAGGAATGGCAAGCAGACTGATCAACGCATCGGTACCAAGTAAAGTACTGGTGGTTTGCACGTAACGTGACATTTTTTTTGCAATGACTAGCATTAACGCAGTAAAGCTAAAAATAATGATAAGTTCTGTTGCAACCTGTAGCAGGGCACTTAAACTATCAGTCGATACCTGTATAAGAAGATAGCTGATGAGTGCATAGACCACCGCAGTCAGACGCAGAAGTTGTGTCGAATGAGGTATTTGCTGTGGACCTTTGCTGAATAAACAGATATTGAACAGTAGTTTTAAATAGGCGTACATATTTTTATTTTTAGAAGGCTGCTAGCGATGGAAGAAAGGGATAAGAAAATTATACTATCTTTAGCCTTATAGGCTTGTTTAAGTAAAAAATTAACGACCGTTGTCTGTAAAATATCGCTAATGCAGTATAATTTAACAGAAATTTATCAGGGAAACATTATGCAAAAAATTACCGTATTACTGTTAGCTTTGTTTTTTGTTACAGAGGGTTATGCCGCACCGGCAAAACAGCCAACTATGGCGGTGTTGCCATTTCAACTAAGTCCGGTGATCGGCACTACTAATATCGGCGAAATAGCGATTACACGCACGGTGGCTGAGCGTGAATTTTCTAACCAGTTAATTCAATTTCTGGCAAAGTCCAGAAAGTTTAATATGCTGACCCGTACTCAGATCGACAAAGTCATTGCTGAGAACCGTCTGACTGAATCGTATTGGGCAGAGCCCGGACAGATTGAATCCATGGGTAAATTACTGGTTGCTGATTATCTGGTAACTGGCGTAATCAATAGGTTCGAAATCAGTGCAGTAAGTCAGAATATAGCTATAACTGGAGAAGTATTGCCAAGATTGGTGGCAACATTTAAGAGTCAATTCCAGGTTATTCAAAGCAGCACAGGGAAAATTGTATTAGCTGATCAGGTGATTAGTAGAATACGCTTTGACCAGTTGCGCAGGGAAATCCCATCCTCTGAAAGACGCTACTGGACGGCGGCTGATTATAAAGATCTATTATTTACCAAAGCGGCAACCGAAGTCGGAAATGCCATTCTTGCCGAAATCTATCCGATAAAGGTTATCAAGATTTCCAGCACAAAGGTGATATTAAACAGAGGCAAAGGCGTTGGGCTTGAAGTAGGCAAACAATGCAAGGTGGTTCATCAGGGAGAAGCCATGGTTGATGTAGATACTGGCGAGTCACTGGGTGGCTACGAAGAGCAAGTCGGTATTATCGAGGTGACGTCTGTAGAAGGAAAATTCAGTAAGGCAGAAATTATTTCCGGAGCAGGGCGCATTCAATATGGTGATATATGCAGATTATTAACTTCCGTGAATAAAGAGCAAGGTGCCGTTTATCCACGGGTTACGCCAGGTTGGTAGATAAACAAAAGCTGGCTAATATAATACGCAGATTTCTCTATCTGATAATTCACCGAGACTAAACTGATGGATAAACATGTGATTAAATTATCAGGGTTATCACTGTTGATAGTAATTAATACCTTGATGATGGGCTGCTCTTCAGTGATTGATGCCAGAAAACAGAAGCAGCCGTATATCGATACTTATTATTCAGGGAATGTAAGCCTTGCCGCAAAAGACTTCACTGAAAAAAGTGAGGGCCATATCGATACCGGTGATGAGTTGATGTGGACTTTAGAGGCGGGAACAGCTAATTACAGCGCCAGTGAATATCAATCGAGTATGCGGGAATTTGAGCGCTCTGAGGCGTTGATTCATGATTTTGACCGACGCGCGGTGATCAATGCCCGGGCTGCCGGTTCAGAAATCGGCTCCGCACTTACCAATCCCAATGCACTCCCTTATCAGGGTATGTACCTAGATAGAGTTATGCTCAATGCCTATAAGGCGCTAAATTATTTTACTTTGAATGACCCAGCAGGCGCGCAAGTTGAATTGCGTAGAATGCGCGAAGCTCAAAAGCAAGTGGTCAGAAAATTTTCCGATGAAATTCGTACCAGCCAGAAAGAAATAGATGCGCAAGTACAAAAGAATCAGCAACAAAGCCGATCTATGGGTAATCAAAATACCAACATGTCCTTTGCTACCATTGTAAAAGTTCCCGCTGTTAATGAGGCGTATAGAACCTCGGCTAGCAAAAGCAATAAACGCTATGGCAGTCTGGTCAATCCTTTTGTCAGTTATTTTTCCGCTCTGGGTTATCTAATAGACAATAATTATGCCGAAGCCTTGGTCGATTTTCGTAATCTGTATAGAATGAACCCGAACAATCAACTGGTTCAGAGAGATTATGTCAGCGCTGCCAATCGTATAGGCAGTGAAATACCCGCTCATCTAAAAGACCTGCGGCCATATGAGTACCCGTTGAATAATAAAATAGTCTATGTGATTTTATTTAATGGCCGTGCGCCTGCGTTGAAACAGGAAAAGTTTCAAATCATTCTGCCCTATGTAGGCTATACCGGGATAGCATTTCCAAGGTACGAATATTTCCCTGCTTTATTACCCGGGCTAGATGTTGGTTACACTTATAATAAGAAAAAACTATCGGTTAGAACAGAGCAGGTTGCAGATTTTGATGCCATTATGTCTCAGGAATATCATGATAAATTGCCGTCAATGATTACCCGGCTGGTTATTTCAACCCTGACCAAAGAGCTGGCTAGCTATGCAATTGTTGATGCGGCAAGACAATCAGGCAGCAATGGAGCCGAGAATGGTGCCTATGCGCTGACCGGGATTTATAAATTCATGTTTAATACCGCAGATACCCGGGGCTGGGAAACCTTGCCTAAAGAAGTACAGATAGCACATGTACCTATGCCTGATAATGGTCTATTAAAAATTAACGCCATAGGCTCTGCTGGGCAGAGTAAAAAGATAGCATTAAAAAAAGACACCAATATCGCGCTTATTTATATTCGGGCTTTGTCGCCTAAAAATCTGATTTATAAAGTAATTGAATTACAATAGTAAAGTAAAAGAAAAGGAAAAAAGATGAAAAAAATTTATATTATTAGCATAAGTTGTTTGCTCCTGATAGCTTGTCAGGCGACTGTCAATACCGTGGAAAATGAACAAAAAACCATACAGGTTGATGCCGTGGATATGGCTAAGGTTTCAACCGATGTATTTTTGAAAAATCGACTGGAAATTAGTGGCGTAAATAAAAAAGAGCTGGCGGATGGGTTGCTCAAAGTGCAAGTTACTGTACGCAATGTCAGAACCGGCTTCTGGGATCAGGTGTCGTCCTGGTATATGGGGGATAATCCTTATCAAATCGCCTATCGCTTCACCTGGCTGGATATTGATGGCATGGAAGTGACTACTGCAGCTAACACCTGGATTCCAATGACCGTGGTGCCAGGTGATACTGTTCGGCTACAGGCTATTTCTCCAAATCCGAGGTGTAAGGACTTTACCCTGAGTATTAGAGAAAATGACACAGCAAGACGCTTTTAATATCCTTAAGATCAAGACTATAGGAAAAAAAATGAATAACAAAATTATTTCACTGATTGCTATTACGGGCATAGCTTTACTTCTAACAGCCTGTGGCCCATCAGTCAAACGTATCGATGCGACCGGGAATGAAGGTCTGGTGACGGTTGATGGTGTCGATTTTAAAGACTGGCAAATTGCTGCCGAAAAAGGGGTCAATTCACTACTGGAATCCGGTGTACTGAGTCGTGCAGACGGACGCAAAACAATCTTGATGATCAGTACGGTAAAAAATTCGACCTCCCAGCATATTAATACCCGGATTCTTACCGACAAAATCAGACAGGCAGTACTCCGCTCTGGCAAAGCACTGACGACGACTGCGGTTGGTGGTAATGGCCCAGATGATACGGCCAGTAAACAGGTGCGCAGACTAGAAGAAGACGATATGTTTAATCAGTCCACCGTACAAAAGCGTGGCACTGCGATAGCGCCAGATATGAGCCTTTCGGGTGAAATTGTGCAGCAGCAAAGGTCACAAGGCAGAATGCGCGAATCCTACTTTTTCTTTCATATGGCACTCACGGACCTGACAACAGGACTGGCACTCTGGGAAGAAAACGTGGAAATTGTAAAGCAAGGCAAAAAGCCGTTGATGGGCTGGTAAGTGACGCCGTAGATATTTTAGTAAACTTTCAGAAGTAAAAAAAGCTTCAGCTTTTTTCTAGCAATAGCTAAAGCTATTGCGCTCCTGTTTGTATGTTTGTACAAACAGGAACAATCAATCAACACTATAACCATCAATGAAGAACATCTTGAATAAAAGTCTTATCATCAATTTTCTTGCCGCACTGATTATTGCCGCAGGATACGTTTCGCCTGTTTATAGCGAGTTAATTAAAACCATAGGTTTTTTTGCTTTATCCGGTGCGCTGACTAACTGGATAGCGATTTATATGCTATTTGAAAAGGTCCCTTTTTTATATGGCTCAGGGATTATTCCAAATCGCTTTGAAGAGTTTAAAGACTCCATTAAGCAATTGATGATGCAGCAGTTTTTTACTGTAGAGAATGTAGAGCAATTTATAGAAACGGAAGAGCAGGAAGGTGAAAAGGTTTTAAATCTTGAGCCTCTATTAGCCGCGCTCGATTATGATCGAATTTTTGAGGGATTAATCTCGTCGATTATGGAATCATCTTTTGGTGCAATGTTGCAAATGATGGGTGGCGAGGAGGCACTGCTCCCGTTAAAAGAGCCTTTTATCGAAAAAATGCAAGTAACTTTAACCGAGATGGTTGAGTCCGATCGTTTTAAGCAGGCTTTAAAACAGGGTTTAAACGCACATAAGATAGGCGAAGATATTATTAGTAAGATTGAAACTGTGATTGATAAGCGTTTGGCAGAATTAACCCCGCAGCTAGTCAAAGAAATGGTGCAGAAAATTATCCGCGAACATCTAGGCTGGTTGGTTGTCTGGGGTGGTTTTTTTGGCGGAATAATGGGTGCTGCATTTTATTTCGCATAACTTATTGCAAATTACTGTTCTTGTAACTGCTTAATCGCCAGTATTTCAGCTTGAAATAAATTTAGCCTATCTTCTAGAATTGCTGACAGGTAAAAATTTAGGCCTTTATCTTTTTGCGCTAATGTTATTTGCAGAATAGCTGTATTAGGTTGGCCGATAGCATAAAAGTACTCAGCCATATAGCGATGCAAATTGACATTGTCCTTTAGATTGCCATAGGCTCGAGCACGTAAAAGGTAATACCTGGGGTGCTGCTGGTAACGATAGTCAATCAGGTTCAGATGTTGCAATGCCAGTCTGGGCTGATTGGATTTTAATAAAATCGAGATATATTCAAACTGATACTCTATATTTCCTGGGAACTGTTGTTGCAGTTTTAGATAGCGTTTTTTGGCAGTTTCAAAATCTTGTTGATTAACGGCAGCCTGGGCCAGTGCAGTTAAGTATTCTTGCTGCTTTGGATAGTGCTGGTGTAGGTTTTGAAAAATTTCCTCAGCCTTGTCAAATTGCTGTTTTTTTATAAAAGTAAGGCCCAATCCATATTGCATGGCTGCACGTTGCTCTGCAGTGCCCTGATTAACCTTATTTGTGAAATAGACGACTAAGTCATTGAGTTTAGTATTTTCTGATCCAATACGTAATTTTGCTTTTATCAAACGATAGGTTTGTGAATCGGGTACCTGACGATACGGGTATTTTTCCGCTCGGCCCCGGGTGTCCGAGATCCGTGATGAAGTCACTGGGTGGGTGCGTAAAAATTCAGGTGCACCCTCTCCATAATAGCGACTGGCAAGCTGTAGTTTTTCAAAAAAAGCGGGCATGCTGAGAGGGTCAAATCCCGAGCGTTCCAGTATTCTTATACCAATTCTATCGGCTTCTTGCTCGTTATCACGGGTGAAATCAATTTGCATTTGCAAACTACCTGCTTGAATGGCTGATAGCGCCCCCAGACCTACTTCGGGAGCCTGAGTTGCGATAATAATTGCAGCAACCATAGCCGCCGCAGCGGGTAATGACATGCGGCTGCTAGCTTCGTAAGAGCGGTATATATGGCGTTGCGTAACGTGAGCAATTTCGTGAGCCACAACAGACGCGAGCTCACTCTCAGAATCGCTACTTAAAATAAGCCCCGAGTTGATGCCGATATATCCACCAGGACCTGCAAATGCGTTGATATCATCGGACAGCACAACAAAAAAATAGAAGTCCTGGGTTGGGGTATCGCTATTTGCAGCTAGCGTTTGGCCTAGTGTCTGTATATATTGCTGTACATCAGGGTCGTAACTGATTTCTAATTGCGAGCGTATACTGCGAAAGAACGAAGCACCTAATAATTTTTCCTGGGCAGGCGAAATCAGAGTGCCGGTAGAATCCCCCATGTCGGGTAGCTTAATTTCATCGGCTGCGCGCAGGCCACTGAATAAAAAGAAGTGTATAAACAGCGTAAAAAACAATGAATTCTTAATTAATTTCATCAAGTGTTATACTTTGCTCACGTCTATATAGAGGTTGAATCAATACCTTAAACGCACTATTGTACTGAATGTTAGACTATCTTTCCCGTTTCTTGCTCGTTATTAATGAAATATTCCATCCAGATTAATTCCAGTCCTTACCAGTCCGGCAGTAGTGAGACTGCTTATCAATTTATTAAAAGTGCAGTAGAGATGGGGCATGAAATCACGCGGGTTTTCTTTTATCAGGAAGGGATTTATCATGCTTTTAGATATGCGACACCACCGGATGATGAAGTGCAGATAACAAAACGCTGGAGCACCTTGGCACAGGAATATGGTGTAGATCTGGTGGTGTGTATTTCAGCTGCGCAGCGTCGCGGTTTATTGGTAGAAAGCGAGGCAAAAAGACAGGGAAAACTAGACAATGATCTTGCTGATGGTTTTCGTATCGCAGGTTTGGGGCTATGGGTTGAAGGCCTGCTTCAGACAGACAGGTTTATTGAATTTAATTAGCTTAGGAACGTGTTCGCAATAATTTAAGCAATTGACATGCCTTTTTATCCGTCTTCTGTGTTGCAGAAACAGTTACGTAGCTAGCTATGCTCCAGTTTCTACGCCTTGAATACGAATAAAAGTCCTGCGCTAGATGCTCAACTTATTCCGCGCGTGATCCTTAGATGTACTGAACAGGACATATTTTTCTACAGCAATGCTTATGATAATCTAGGTGGTGTTTTTAGGTGAATTTACCACCTTTATGTTGGCGGCTCCACATGCAGGGGCTGGAAAGAAAACGCCCCCTTGATTTTACTGGCTAGAAAATTCTACGTTGAAGCTAATGATACTTTCTGCTGTGAGTTCCAGCGAGATCATAACAGTGTATCACTCCTACGCATAGTTGATTAGAGTTAGTCATCTTTTAAAGAATGCACACTACTAATAAAAGCAGGGGCTGAGAAAATAATAAACTGTGTTTAAATTCGTTTTAAACTTGTTAAAGGATTATAAAAGTTGGCATCTATAGCGGCCAACTCGGCTTCTGGGTGCTTTGTTTCCATCACTTCTTTAAGAGCACCTTCAGCTGCCCTCTTAGTATAAATAATAATCAGATAACTTCCTGACTCTAGATCATCATGAAATAAGGTGGTTTTATTATTTTCTGTGGCAACGCCTGTTAGGCCACCTACCCAGGAACCAAATAAGGTAAAAAACAGGATAATGGCAAAATAAGCAATATTAGGTATGTCTGGGCCAAATAACTCAGTTGTATTAACCAATCCAGTGGCAATTAATCCGACTATAAAACCTGAAATTACACCAAAAATGCCAAAACGCAAAAGATCTAACTGCTCCAGGTAATTACTGGAGTGGATTTTTTCTTTTTTAAGTACCGCCTCATTATGACTGAGTACGTGGATAAACCAGTCATCTATACCTGCCTGATGTAAATCATCGGTAATTTTTTTGGTACTATCTAACGTGGGTGTGAGGTAATAAATACATTTCATGGTAATTCTCCAGTAAATAACAAATGAGCACTGGCGGTTAAATTATTTCAATGAATACTCATTGTTGAGTTGTAGTATAGTCCAGTTTCTTACTTTTGTATTTGTTGAGGTACTATCGCTGCCAGCTATGGAGAGCGAACGCGAGGGCTGGTAGTCCCCAGAAGGCGTAGGGCCGTTGTTTTGTCGGAATCGGAGCGCTAGCGTAGGTGGAGACAAAATAAAAGGCATTCCGAAACGCCGTCCAG
>DUBW01000034.1:0-18588 GCA_012960135.1 Methyloprofundus sp. | reverse complement strand
TTACGATGGTAGTGGTGAAGTGGCACGTACGCAGGACGTCCGGGGCGCCGAAGGCATTAGCGGTCGCGTTAAGTTTTTGCCGCTTGCTTGGGCTGGGATGCCCAAAACAAGCTTTCGCAAAAATAGCGACTCCCCGTATATCAATGCAGCACTGTGCTGTACTAACACTGTCACTTAACAAAGTGACAGTGAGGCAATAGACCTAAGGCAGGTTAGTTCTCTGGCTAATGAGCCTATAAGAAGTGATATTCAGCGCCAATCCAAGCGTTGTTATTGCGCACATTGTACGACTCGTAACTAAACCTTCTGTTGCCATGCTGCCAGCCCACTTTGAGTGCAGCTGCCTTAGTGACTTCGTATATAAGTTCCAGCTCACCCTGGAAAAAGTTTGCATTACTATTATGATGGGTATCGTCCTCGTATGGACTGGTATAGCCTCGGAACTCCGGTTAGCATAGCGTAACCGGAGAAATTTTGTGTATGTAATTATCTTGCGTACGATTACGCTAAGCTAATCGTACCTACGGCCCTGAAGCGACCAAGAATTCAGATCGGCGCCGGTTTCATTCCGGACGATTACCTGGGCGGATAATCCATCAGAGCAAAGCTCACCCCCGACTTCGACCTAAATGTTACTCATGTCGGGATCTTTCTGAACTGTAGGAGCGGGGAGATCGCGCAAGTGATCTCCTAGTGGGTCACCGAGAACGACTATACTCTGGAAATATTCCAGTACGCGGGTATGCGAGACTTGGAGCGCTGGCCATTGAGGCCAATCCCAGGTGTCATTCATGAACGGTTGCATCTGATCATGACTGAGAACCGTGAGATGGTTCACGTCATGGGCAATGGCCACATTTTCAATCGATAGCCAGCCATGCGCACGATCGTGCATCCAACCGGCGTAGTGCGGCTCCATCTTGAGAGTGTTAATGAACGCATTGGTAAGGCCATTATGAGTCAGGTACTCAGCAAAACCCTCGTGGCCATATGTCGCGACCATGGCCATCACATCCTCGGCGGCCCCCAATCTAGCTGTTCGTTCGATATCAGCGACAACCTGAGGATCAAACAAATCATCGGCCATCCAACCAACCTTGGCGCCCTGCATCGCATACCAAAGACCGACTCCCATCTGATCATTGCCCCAGCTCTGCGTGTTGTTAGTCAAGTTATTTGTAAAGGCCCACGCACCAACCTGATCTAGGGTTGCTGGAGCAAGACCAATGAACACCCGAAGATTATTGTAAGCGAACAGCGCTTCCGTCGTAATAGCAGTCCTTCCACCCACAAGACCCTCGTGGTCAACGTGATCACTGCCATACGAAAGACCGAAGGTTGCCAAATCGATAAACTCGCTTGCCTCACCCGGATGCATATTCGGTTCCGCTGTGCTGTCATTGATAGCTAGTGGTGCAGATGCCGTGCCAGAAACTATAGCCCAAGCCTCAGTCCAGTGTGTGCCAACACCTGGCTCATAAGCAGATGTCTCGCGTGAGCACCAGCCTGTATATGGCCAAGGTTTGCATTGATAAAGGTTACCGTTATTGCTGACAATATCACCAGCTTCATAGGTCATGCCTGCTGGATATTGAGGGTATGTGTTTGAAACGGGTAGCACAGGTGTTTCGGTGGCGATAACGGTGACTGAAACCGTTGCGCTATTTGAATCGCTGCTGCCATCGGTGACTGTATAGGTAAATGTATCGACCACAGTAGTGGTGATATCTGCGTCAGGAGTGTAACTGATGATGCCGGGGGGTGTGACTTCGATGCTGCCGTAACTTGGTTGTGTTAGTGAGTTGGTGTTTAAGGTCAAGGCATCATTTTCTGCATCGCTGTCATTGGCCAGTACGTTAATTGTTACGCCGGTATTTTCGGTGGTACTTTCACTGTCATCCTGCGCAATGGGTGCATTGTTTGCAGGCGTGGTAGAAGAAATAAGTGTTGCTGGCGCAGCAGTGACTGTGGTGAGCTCCCAAGGATTAACCCACGGAGTTGTTGGGTCTTCAGATGCATCTGGTGTTGTATTTATTGTAAACCACTGTGCTTTGAAAGTATTGCCTTGATAGACCACTCTATCGTCAGCATGATAGCTTGTGCTGTTGCTGTATTCTTCATTCACATTTGGGTCAGTCACTTTAAGCCAAAGGCTACCCGTATTACTTGCGCTGGGGGCTTCATCTTTTGTCCACCATTGTGCGATATAGGTGATGTTTTGATACTCAATCTGATCGCCTTTGGTGTAAATACTGGTTGAATTCCAGGTGTCTGCTACGGCCATATCGGTTACGATAATTAGGCCTATCGCTAAGGCCAGCGGTTTAAGCTTTAAATAGTTCATCTATCTACCTCATTTAAATAATAAGTTAATAAAATTAGCTGAAGGTTCAATATCTCGTCATACATAAGAATATTTATTGCCTTAGAAAACAATTAAGCACATACCTTGCCACAGAGGAATAATAATTCATAATGCATTGTTTTTAAGGTAATTATAAAAAACTAAGTCTTAAATTCACCACTATCAAGTAATTTTTGTATGCATTTAAATGACAATTATTGCAGTCCTGTAATAGTGGAAGGCACTGAGAAACCACCTTTCCAACCCAAATTTTGCGAACTGAGAATAAGTTCACTCTGTCGTTAGACAGAGACAGGTAGAGCGTGTATTAGGAGCAACCGTATGCCTGCCTGGGTTAGCTGATGTTTTCCTCCGTCGCTAAATAGAGACGACACACTAGCTATTTAGTAAAACATTTTGGTAACTACTTAGCGTAAATAAATAAAATAGTTTTTGACAGGGTTTTAGCCCGTTGTTGATATTTTTAGTGAACTAGGTCCTAGCTGATAGATAGCCTGTTTTTTGCTGCTGTTTTTAGAAGCATCCGAAAACTTTTTTGAAAAACACCGATACTGATGGCTTGCATATTGGCTACCTCTATCCGAATGATGCAGGAGACCTGGTACTGGTTTTCTTCTCCAAAAAGCTATATGTAGTGCTCTGACACATAATGATGTTCGCATACGATCATCAGTTGCCCAGCCCACAACTGTAATGGTTTAATAAAGCAGGACACATTTAAAGGCTGATTTATTAAGGCATTAGAGGTGAATATAAGTATCAAAAACAAACAACCAAAACCCAGATACACACTAGAATTCGAACAGGACACCGAAAAATGAGTGCTTAAAAATGGATATACGCGACAACGAACCGCAGATCATTTAGGGGGTTCATTAAGTGCTATTAGTCGCTGTGTTAGATATCTTGCAGATGGCTTTTTGGCGCAGAAACCCCAAGCCTGGACTGATACATCATTCGGATCGTGGTAGCCAATATGCAAGCAAAGAGTACCGCAATCATCTGGATATCATGAAAATGCAGCAAAGCTGAGTATTATTAATTACCTAGCTTTTTATAATGGTAAGCGAACGCACTCTAAATTGGGCTATCAATCACCTTGATAGTTTGAGCGTGTATTCCATAAAAAACAGTCTAAGAATGTGCCCTGTTTTACTTGACCATTGCAATTGCCTTGTTCGGTTAAAATGAGAATATGCTTGGTGAGCTTATCAAAAGTGATATTCAGCGCCGATCCAGACGTTGTTATTGCGCACACTCTCTGATTCATAATTAAACTTTCTGTTGCCATGCTGCCAGCCCACTTTGAGTGCAGCTGCCTCAGTGACTTCGTATATAAGTTCCAGTTCGCCCTGGAAAACATTCTCATTACCATTATGATGGATATCATCTTCATATGGGCTGGTATAGTCATTATGCTCGTAATCAAAGATTGCCATCAGTATCAGTTCAGGCAGGATATGGATTTTAAGTTCTGCCGATGCAAAATGATTAATATAGCCAGTGTCATCCTGATACTGGAGAGTTTCACTGGGATCTGTGTAGCCTCGCTCAAAATGATAACCGACTAATAACACGACATTCGGGTTAATAGTCCATTGCAGGTGTGGACCAATGGTAAAAAACTGTATATCCCGATAACTAAATGGCTCGTCATATAACCGGGCACCGTAACGAACCAGACCATGCAATATAAATTGATCATTAATTTCCTGTTCCAGAAGCATGGTTAGAATATGGTTGTCTAAGCGTTCGTCGATTTCGAGTTCATTATGCTCGTCAGTTGTAATGTGTTCGATTTGAGGAGGTGAATGTGTACCCAGAAAAAGGTTAGGGATATAATCATAAAGCAGTTTTATCGTTGTGTTGCTAACAAATTCTTGGGCAATAGAAAATTGCATAAAGCCATGCGTATAGTCTGAGTGGTTTTGGAATATATATCCGCCACCATCCAGTGAAACCTGGAATTCACCCAGCGTATTTTCTATATCCCAATTAATATATACATTGGGCTCATAGACGGCATCCGAGCCCTGATTTGGCTCATCTACGATAGGCTGAGTAGGGTCTTCTTCCAGAGAGAGACGGCGCGTGACCGAAAACAGGCCAACATCATCGGTATAGAAAGTACTGAAATCACCCCCAGTAGACCATTCGGCCTGCACTGCATTGGATAATATCAGACAACTCGCTAGTAGCTGTATTTTGAGACTGCGAGGAAATCGGTATGCTGGCATTAATATCGGTTTATTATTTGTATAAGCTTGGATCTGCGTGCTGATAAAAATTCACACAATGCTCTGATTATTTAAACGAGTACATTCTACTTAATATTAGAAAATAATTTTATTATAATATTAAGTGAGAGATAAGCCAAGCTAATTTAAGTTGCCGTAAATGATATCTGCCAGTTTAATAAGTTAACAATCTATTTTTCCGAGAGCAGCAAGTATTAAATCTTGTGCTTAGAATACTGAAATCTTAAAAGCTAACTCAGAATTTCTACAAATTTAACCGTGCTGTACCCGCCAGGTTAATCTTAGAACAGTTTAGCCGAACCTGTAGTACTTAAAGACTTGTATAACCCTCGTTGCTTGCGGGTTGTACTGTGTAATGGTTAACAAAAATCGGACACTTTTTTAAGACGCTTTCTTATAAAATTCTCGTTCAAATTGCAATGGTGACTGATCACCTAGTTTTGAGTGAGTACGTTGGCCATTATAAAAAGCGACACATCTATAATGCTATTGATTGCTGTTTCCTCTGAAAATCCTGGAAACGGAGCTTAAGCGAAGTGAAGATTTTTAGTCCCTGATAGCGATAGGGCAGGGTGTTTTCTCGAAGCATTTTTTTGCGTAGAGAAAATCCAAGGCATTCCGATATCGCGTCAAGCTATTAGAGGCCACGTATAAAAACCCTTTAGGGTTTTTATACGTGGCCGCAGGGCGAATCAGGGCATCGTAGATTTTAATCAGTCCCATTAAGATTTTGTCGCGTTGTGGGCTTGGATGCCCAAAAAGAGCTTTCGCAAAAGTAGGGACTCCCCGTGCAAGGTTGAAATAGGGTGTAAGAAATTGTTACGGCGCGTTTTCTGCTTTTGGCGTGGATAATTCAGAGACAAACAATGCAGGGTCTACTTTGGTTTTGTTGAGATAAACATTCCAGTGTAAATGTGGTCCGGTAACTCGACCTGTTTCTCCTACTTCGCCTAATTTAGTGCCTTGCTCTACTATTTGTCCGGCTTTAACTGTTATTTTTGACATATGAAAATAACCTGTGACTAGCCCCTGTCCATGATCTAAAAACACAGTATTACCATTGTAATAATAGCTACCCGTATTGATCACCATGCCCGGCGCCGGGGCAGCAATAGTTGTCCCGGTCGGTGCAGCAATATCCAGACCGCTATGTGGGTTTTTGGGCTGCTTGTTAAAAAAGCGCTTAAGTCCAAAGGGGCTGCTTAATCGGCCCTGGACGGGCAAGGTAAATAATAAGTCCTCAACCGGTTGTTCAGTCCAGGTATTCAGTGCGTTATTAATCGCTGGGCGCTCACTGCTAATGCGTTTTACATCATCAGGGTTTGGATTAACCATGCGCTTGTTTTTGATCGTGATATATTGCGCTGGATATTCTTTATCAACGATGTCGAAATTAAGCTCGGTGGTTTTTTCGGCTGACTTTACCAGGATGCTATGTTGGCCTGCTTTGCTTTTAAGAGGGATACCCACCACAGCAACCCACTTATGATCATTTTCCATAACCAGCACGCGTTTATCCTGAAATAAAACTTCAGGTGCCGGCGATACGACAGAATTGAGCTCAATATTGACGACGCCGCCTGGAACCGCAAGCTGCTTTGGAAGCGTATTGCTTAATGCGATTTGCGGTATTAATAATAAAGTTAAGAGTATCTTATTCATGGTCAATTTCCTGTATCTGGCTACTCATTGATCCTGTTGCCAGGCGTGTTTTTATGGTTTGCCCAACGGCAAGCTGTTGAGTCGAGGTGATAAGATTATTATTCTCGTCGGTACATAATGTATAGCCACGATGTAGCGTGGCCAGAGGGCTGACTATATTAAGTGTTTGGCTAAGATGAGCTAGTCTTTCTTGCGGCTCATGCAACTTAATTTTTATATTAGCGTTCAGGCGCTTGTTTAGCATTAGGTATTCGCTTTTAAAGCGCTGTACGGCATGTGCTGGATTATATTGCCATAGCCGGGCATGGTCTGCTGTGAATCTTGCATTCGCTTGACTCAACTGGTTTTTCAGGCAGTGTTTCAGGCGTAATTCTAATTCATCAAGGCGTTGTGATTTAATTTGTAATTGTTTACCAGGGTGCTGTTGTTGCAGGTTTTTAGTGAGCCAGTCCAGGTTCTGCGTCGTCTGTTGAATTTTATTTCTTATCAATTGATAGATGTGCTGCTCATAGGCATGAAACTGGCCTAGCCATTGATGTCCATCAGGCGTGCAATGTTCTGCTGCAGCCGTTGGCGTTGCGGCGCGTAAATCGGCAACATAGTCTGCAATCGTGGTATCGGTTTCATGACCGATGCCGCTGATAATCGGAATATTGCTTTTATAAATCGCATTGGCGACCATTTCTTCGTTAAATGCCCATAGGTCTTCCAGAGAACCGCCGCCACGCGCCAGCAACAGGACATCGCATTCTTTACGCTGATTGGCGGTAATGATCGCCTGGTTAATCTGGTGCTTGGCTTCATTGCCCTGCACCATAACCGGGTAAATGAAAACGGGGATACTTGGGAAGCGGCGCGCAAGCACGGATAAAATATCGCGTATGGCAGCTCCCGATGATGAGGTAATGATGCCAATGCCTTTAGGAATAAGCGGTAGCTGTTTTTTATGTTCTGCGGAAAAAAGTCCTTTAGCAGCGAGTTTTGCCTGCAATTGATCAAAGGTGCGACGCAGCGCGCCATCGCCAGTTTCCTGCATCTGGTTGATAATGAGCTGATAATCCCCACGTGCTTCATACAGACTAACATTGGCATTCGCCTGAATTTGCAGGCCATTTTCCGGGATAAATTTTAGTCTTTGTGCCTGGCTTCTAAATAAGGCACAGCGCACCTGAGCGCGTTCATCTTTTAAGGAAAAATAAAGATGGCCGGATGACGGCCGGCTTAAATTAGAAATTTCACCGCTGATATGAATGGCAAAAAAGTTTTGTTCCAGCAATGATTTTACATTTCGATTGAGTTCGGAAACGCTATAAATTATTGTCTTTTGGTTGGTGAAAGAATCCATAGCCTTCCTAAATAATCGGGGCTGTAAAAAGTAAGGGCAGGGCGTGGCTTTAGCCCACCGTTATAATGCAGGATTGGATATTGCAAGCTGAAGCCACGCTCTACAGAATAATTAATTAAACAAATCTCTGAGTATTGTAAAATAAACTTTATTATCTGTATATTGATTGGAGTAAAGATGGGTTGGCTATACCTGGTAGGAGCAAGTGTTGCAGAAATATTTTTTGCATTAAGTCTTAAATATAATGAAGGGTTTACCAAGCTTATTCCTTCGATTATGACTGCAGTCACAGGTGCAGGGAGTTTTGGCTTATTAATTATGGCCATTAAAACCATCCCTTTAGGCACAGCTTATGCAATCTGGACCGGAGTCGGTGCAGCAGGTATTGCTATTGCAGGGATCTTTCTGTTTAAAGAATCAGTGGATATTTACCGCCTTTCTTCCATCGCACTGATTATTGTTGGTGTTGTAGGATTGAAAATATTTTCTGGTGAGTGATGCTACATATTATTAGCACCAGTGCTGGGCACGAAGTCTTATTCGCACGTATTAAAAAAGGGGATGCCTTACTATTTACCGGCAGTGCAGTGCTTTGCTTACGCAAGAATTCAGAGGCAGCAAAAACTATCGAGACTTGTGGTCAGCAGTTTCAATGTTTTGCTTTGCAAACTGATCTACTAGCAAGGGGGCTGAATGCAGATAATATTAGTACTGACATCAGTATTGTTGACTACCCGGGGTTTGTTACTTTAACTCTCGCGCATGAAGTCATTAAATCATGGAAGTAAATGGTGTCAAGATTGCCACAACCGAGCAAGGTTTTTTGCTGGATATGAATCTATGGAATGAATTGCTAGCTAAGCGCCTAGCCGATATAGAGGGGATCGTTTTACGCGCCGAGCACTGGGAAATCTTACATTTTATTCGCCAGTTTTATATAGAATATAAGTATTTACCCAATGCCAGGGTTTTTAGTAAAGCGATTAAAAAAAAGCTAGGTGCAGAAAAGGCAACTAGTCGCTATTTACTAAAATTGTTTCCTCAGGGGCCTTTAAAATATGCTTGTAAAATTGCTGGTTTGCCTAAACCACCTAGTTGTTTGTAGTTCCTATTTTTATTAATTTAGAATGTAAGGATTTAGACATGACTATAAAAAAGGGCCTCCGAATGGAAGCCCTTTTTTGTACTACGACAAATAGATGTTTAACTTAGAAAGCAAATGACCATTCTTCAGTCCAGTCACTAGTAGCGTCTGTAAAATCACCCACATAAGTGACTGTAGTGGTTAACAAAAACCGGACGCCTTTTTTAAGGTGCTTGCTTATAAAATTCTCGTTCAAATTGTAATCGTGATTGATCACCTAGTTTTGAGTAAGTACGTTTGCCGTTATAAAAAGCTAGACATCTATACTGTCATCGCATCAAGCCATTTTAGGCCACTTATAAAAATCCCTCTAGGTTTTTTATAAGTGGATGCAGGGCGAATCAGGGCATCGTAGATTTTAATCAGCCCCGTTAAACTTTTGCCGCGTTGTGGGCTTGGATGCCCAAAATGAGCTTTCGCAAAAGTAGGGACTCACCAAAGTTGCTCTTTGGCTTCCATGATGAGTCGTCCATTCTCTAGCCAGGCTAGTAGCTGAGAGCCTGGTTTTATTGCTAGTTGTTGACGCAGGCTAGAGGGAATGACAATCCTACCTTGCCTACCGATAGTTCTGTGGGTGCATGAAGTTGGCCATGAAAAATAGAAGTGGCACAATGACAATCTGAAAGTGGTGCGCTGTCATTTATAGCTCTTAAAAATGACTAGAGTAGCAGCGTCGATATTTACTGTTGCTTAAACCTGTGTATCTGGCGACGCTGTTTTTTATTGGGTCGCTCAGTAGAGTCAGGGTGCATAAACTGACGCTCAATACGTCTTTGTGCGACATCCAGCTCACGTTTTTTAATACTGACTTCAGTTTCGCTATATAACAAGACTGCTTCAATTGCAGGTCGGCGCTGGGCATTGATGCCTAATACGCTAATGTCCCAGCTAAGTTGATCCTTATGAATAATAAGTTGACTGTTGATTTTTACTTCTTTACTGGGTTTGGTGCGCTGCCCATTTAAGTGAACTTTGCCACCAGATACAGCCTCGGCAGCCAGTTTGCGCGTTTTAAAAAAACGCGCAGCCCAGAGCCATTTATCCAGTCGAATAGATTCAGCTTGATCCATAGTCAGTATTAGCTTTCAGCCCAGGCTTTATAACCACCGGCTAAACTAATTGCATTGCGGTAGCCGAGTTTATGTAAGCTTTCCGTTGCCAGTGCCGAGCGGCCACCTGATTGACAGCAAACGATAATTTTCGCCGCGTGTTGACCGGTAAAATCAGGGTGGTTATTGACCTGAAACTCAAGCACTCCGCGTGGAATATTGACAGCGTTAGGTATCTGGCCATTGGCAAATTCAGCAGGTTCACGAACATCGATAATAAGATGTTCGCTTAAAGCCTGCTTTGCTTCAGTTACGCTGATTTCAGTAATATTTTGCTTGGCATTTGCCACTAAATCCATTGCAGTGATAGGCATATTTTTTCTTCGATGTAATAATTTAAAACTATATATTAGCAAATTGTGATACACAAAAGCCAGTTTTTTTAGTGACAGGCAGGTGTTTAAGGTAAGATAATATTTCTTTTTGTTTTCGTGCTGGGGATGTTTCATGAATCTTGAAAAGGTTATTTTCGGTTTTTTTATTGTACTATCATTAACCTTAAATGTTGGTTTTGTCTTAGGTGAGTATAGTAATCCTGCTCATCATAGTGTCTATGAGTTATTCGGCGTTGTGGTGGTTAATTTGATTGCTACCGGTTTAAAATTTGGTGACCGGTCGCAAATAGGGGCGTTATTGTTAGCAGCTAGTCTGGTGGCTGATTTTGAATTAATTGCCGCCGCTCTGGAGTGGACTTTTGCAGTGCATATCATTGGAACAGGGATTACGCCGGAAGTGATTACCAGTATTGTTTCTCTTGCCGGGGGAGCATTAGTTGCTAATGTTATTTCAGTGGTTATTCTGGTTTCAGAAACCCTGATTTCCAGGATATAACAGACTGATGTTTATTTAAAACCTTTAATTAAAGTCTAGCCTATGTATACCAGTGATGAGCTAAGTCGCGTTAGCTTTATTGTTATGCGCGAGATGCGCGTGCCTTTGATCACCTTGCTAACCGTGTATTCGGTTGCTATTTTCGGTATGGTGTCAATTCCTGGCCCTATCATTGATGGAGAAAGTACTTATTTAAGTATTTTCCATGCCTTTTACTTTATGACTTATACGGCGACGACTACGGGGTTTGGTGAAATTCCTTTTGCCTTTAGTAATGCTCAGCGGTTATGGGCCATTGTCTGTCTGTATGTCAGTGTTGTTACCTGGTTTTATGCGTTAGGTAGTATCGTGCGCTTATTCCAGAACGTACTGTTTAAACGTGCTGTAGATGAGTTGCGCTTTGCGCTAAGTGTCAATCGTATTGTCTCGCCTTTTTATATAATCTGTGGTTTTGGGGACACCGGTAGTGTACTAGTTAGGGGCTTGAATGATGCAGGCTTACATGCAGTCGTTATCGATGAGAATGCAGAGCGTATCCAGGCTTTAAAATTACGTAACTATAAAACCTCGGTACCTGGTTTGACTGCCGATGCTAGTGTACCCAAACATTTGCTGGAAGCCGGTGTCACGAACCAATATTGTAGGGCTGTGGTTGCGATTACCAGTAATGAAGATGTTAATCTTAAAATTTCAGCTGTTGCACGTTTATTGAACCCTGACATACGTATTCTTACCATGTCCAAAGTGGATGTTGTCGAGGAAACTTTAGCGGCATTAGGCGGTGAAGTGCATATTGTTGATGCTTTTAAAACCTTTGCTAAAGTGCTCGGTGGGTGTATCAATAACCCCGCTTTTTATGCCTTGAATAACTGGTTGGTAGGGGATAAAGGTGCAACTCTGGAGTCCTATGTCCATCCGCCGGTGGGGGACTGGATCATTTGTGGATATGGACGAATGGGGATGGAAGCCAATCATGTATTGTCTATGAATGGGGTGAAAACAGCTGTTATTGACCCTCATTCCCGAAAAAAAGAAGAAGAAATCGAAACATATATTGAAGGTGGTGTGAATGCTAATACATTGACCCAAGCTGGGATAGAAAATGCAGTAGGCTTACTCGCAGCTGCAAATGATGATGGCCAGAATTTAAGTGTGTTATTAAATGCGCGTAGTCTTAACCCGAATTTATTTACTATCGTCAGGCAAAATAGCCATCAAAATGAACTTGCTTTTGAGAAGGCGAATGCAGATATGATTATGCAGCCTACTCTGGTGACAGCAAGAAAAATATTGTTATTGTTAATTGCACCTTTGTTAAAACATTTTTTTCGCTATTTGCTGGCTGAGGTGCCTGGTCGAAAAAATCTTATTAAACATGTAATTAGCACGCTACAGGAAAAAATTGGTAATAAAAAACCATTACTGGTTACTATCGAATTTACCCGGGAAAGAAGTAGTGCGGTGATTCAATGCCTTGATGATGGGCATGATGTGTTGTTAGGCGATGTTATTTCCAGCCCGCGTAACCGGGACGAAGATCTGGACTTAATGCCGTTTGTTATCCGCTCTGCTGGAAAAGAAATAGTACTACCTCCGAATGAATATAAAATCAAAGCAGGCGACCAGTTACTTTTTTGTGGTACCGCTAATGCTAAACAAGCATTAAAGGCTACGATAAATAACGAGTATACTTTGCACTACTTGCGTACAGGAAAATACCTGCAATCGAGTTATTTTGCTCAATGGTTTGCGCGTAGATTGAATAATGCATAGGTTTTACTTTTCCCTTTAAGACAGATCAAAACACAATGAATGACCAAGTAACTAAATGCGCTCTTTGCGGACTTGCAGTAGAAATAGTGGGGTTTAGTGTACAGACGAGCGACGGTTTAATGCGCTTTTGTTGCGCCGGATGTTTGTCTGTTTATCGATTATTTAATGAGGATAAAATAATTGAATAAAGTAGGGCGGTCTTCACTCGGTTAATAAGCGCGTAATAGAAGTGCCTTAGATTGGCTCTACCTTATAACCTGATTCCGACCAGGACAATAGACTGGCACTGTCTTTCTTCCATTCTGCAAGTACAAAACGTTGAGCTGTTTGTCCCTGTATCTTTAAGTCATGCACAGCAGGTCTATGGGTATGGCCATGAATCAAACGCCTGGTTTGATATTTTTGCATAATCTGTGTAATGGTTTGCTGATTCACATCCATAATACCCTGTGATTTTTTGCGCTTGTGGAAATAGCTACGCAAACGATACCAGCGGGCATACAGTAATCTCAATATTAACGGCTTGGATAAAACATTTTCCTGCCATTTAGCTGAGTGCGATTTGGTCCGGAATGCCTGATAAGGTAAATCATCGGTGCATAATAAATCGCCATGAGTCAATAAAGTGCTGGTTCCATATAGGTCGATAACACTATATTCATCCAGTAAAGTGACCCCTGTTTGCTCGCTAAAAAGCTTACCGATTAAAAAATCTCGGTTGCCATGGATATAAAAAACGGGTGTACCTTGATCTGTCAGTGCTTTGAGGTGTTTTTTGACTGCCTTGATAGGCGGACTAAAATCATCATCCCCAATCCATGTATCAAACAAGTCGCCTAAAATATATAAGGCCTGGGCCTGAGTGGCGCGCACCTTTAATAAATGAATAAACTTACGTGTTACTTCAGGACGTTCAATGGTGAGATGTAAGTCTGAAATAAACAGCGTTTCATTGCGCATAATTGTAAACAAGGTAGGTTGGGTTAGATTTTTTATTGCGCAGCATTAAAAAACGTAACCCAACATTTCTGATAGATACGGAAATGCTGGATTACATTATTAGTTTTGTCTAATTAAGCACAGCAAACAAAGGTGTTATTGTACAACTTCAGCTTTTTCAATCACGATATCTGTTTTAGGCACATCCTGATGCCCTCCACGACTACCCGTTGGTGCATCTGCCATAGAGTCAACTACATCCATGCCTTCTACAACTTTACCAAAGACCGCATATCCCCAACCTTGTGAAGTCTTTGCAGTATGGTTCAAAAAGCCATTATCTTTATAGTTAACAAAAAATTGAGACGATGCAGAATCAGGAATCCCAGTACGCGCCATGGCGACTGTGCCGCGATCATTTGTCAAACCATTATCGGCTTCAATTTTAATAGTATCATGCGTTGGCTTTTGCTTAAAGCTGGTATCAAAGCCGCCACCTTGGGCCATAAAGCCAGGCATAATACGATGAAAAACCGTGCCGTTGTAAAAACCTTCATTAACATAAGTAAGAAAGTTTTTTACAGTAATAGGTGCTTTTTCGGGGTTAAGTTCAATAATGAAATCGCCCGCTGTAGTTTCAAATTTGACTCTAGGATGTGTTTCTGACATTTTGTTTTCCGTTGAAAATGAATAAGTTGACGTTAAAGAAAGCATCAACAATAGGATTAAAGAACGCATATTACTCTCTGTAAAAGGATGTAAGTTGTAAATTTTATGTGTTTTTAGCTTGAAAGAGAAGTGTTAATATTGGAAAATCGTACGATTAAGCTCATGGCCGTGAGTAGTTAACATGAATTATTCGGAAAATTAGTCCCTAAATGCTAAAAATTTATAATACCCTGACCCGTAGCAAAGAAATATTTACTCCCCGGGTCGCTGGCAAGGTTGGCATGTATGTTTGTGGCATGACAGTCTATGATTATTGTCATATTGGCCATGCACGAGTCATGGTGGTCTTTGATATTGCAGCGCGGTATCTGCGTTACTCGGGATATGATTTAACTTATGTACGGAATATCACCGATATAGACGATAAGATTATTAAGCGTGCGCAGGAAAATAATGAACAAATAGTGGATCTAACCGAGCGGTTTATAGACGCGATGCATGATGATGAGCGTGCATTAGCCGTATTGCCTCCTGATATAGAGCCTAGGGCAACAAAATCAATGGATGATATTATCCTGATGATTACCGGTTTATTTGAAAAAGGACTAGCTTACACCGGGACTAATGGTGATGTTTTTTATGCGGTGGATAAATTTCCTGGTTACGGTGCATTATCAGGAAAGAAGTTGGATGAATTGCAGGCGGGTGAGCGAGTCGAAGTTGACCAGGCAAAGAAAAATCCATTTGACTTTGTGCTATGGAAAAAAGCGAAAGTCGATGAGCCCTACTGGAATTCACCCTGGGGAAGAGGGCGGCCAGGGTGGCATATAGAATGTTCCGCAATGGCAACACGCTGCCTGGGAAATCATTTTGATATACATGGCGGCGGTATGGATTTACAATTCCCGCACCATGAAAATGAAATAGCACAATCCGAAGGCGCAACGGGTGGAAAATTTGTTAATGTCTGGATGCATAACGGCTTTGTGCGCATTAATGAAGAGAAAATGTCCAAATCACTGGGTAATTTCTTTACAGTAAGGGAAGTGCTAAAACAGTACCGCCCAGAGGTCATACGCTTCTTTGTATTATCCAGTCATTACCGTAGCCCGCTTAACTATTCTGACGAGCAACTGGATGATGCGGGGATGGCTTTAACGCGGTTATACACAGCCTTGCGCGGAGTAGCGATAATAACTGGGCTCAGTACGAGATATAGCGAACGATTTAAACAGGCAATGGACGATGATTTTAATACGCCTGTTGCTGTGGCGGTACTATTTGATATGGCAAGAGAATTGAATAAAGAGAAAAATAATAACAGCGAACTTGCAAGCCAGTTAGCGGGTGAACTAAAAGAGTTATCTAGTGTCCTGGGTATTCTGCAAGATGATCCGGAAAGCTTTTTGCAGGCAGGTGACACTGTTCAGGAGGGCGGTCTGGCTGAACAGGAAATTGAGTTGTTCATTGAACAGCGAATACAAGCTAAGCAAAATAAAGACTGGGCATTAGCCGATAAAATCCGTGATGACTTAAAGCAGCAGGGGATAGTACTAGAAGATGTTGCAACTGGCACCAGCTGGCGACGTGAATAAATACATTTACTTTCGTCCTAAACACCAGCGTATAAACCGTGGGGCGTGGCTTTAGCCCGCCAAAAACTAATATATGCGATAAAAGGCTAAGTCCTAAATGAACGAGCAAAGCCTGAGACATCTATAAAACATCAAGCAATGAAGAGCAACTGTGACTGAAATTAAAGATCAATCCATACAACATTACCTGGATCAATTAGCCAGCAAAGCCCCGACACCCGGTGGTGGTAGTGCCTCGGCATTGTTAGGTGCCCAGTCGGCAGCATTAACCAGCATGGTCTGTAATCTAACCATAGGTAAACCAAAGTATGAAGAAGTAGATGCGGATATGCAGATCTTATTGAAAAAAAGTGAATCTCTACGCACAATATTAACTGCAATGATTCAAGCAGATGTCGATGTCTTCAATAAGCTGATGGCAGCTTATGGTCTGGCAAAAACAACTGATCAAGAAAAAGCCGCTCGTAGCCAGCAAATTCAAACGGTACTACACGAAGCAACTATTGTTCCCCTGGCATGTGCCAAAGCCTGTGCAGACGCGATAAAGTTAAGCCAGGAAGCGGCAGAAAAAGGCAGCTTAATGGTAATTAGCGATGCAGGGGTAGCTGTAATGTCGGCTTATGCAGGATTAAAAAGTGCAGCGCTTAATGTTTATATTAACGTTACCAGCCTAAAAGACAGGCCCTTTGCTGAAGAAAAATTAGCAGAATTAGAGGCCATACTTCAAGGGGCAGATATTCAGGCAGAAGAGATTTATCAGTTAGTTAAAAATAAACTGTAAAACTCTAAATAACTATTGACGGTTTATTAAAACAAGCTATAATAGTCAGCTCTTTAAGGCATCATTCTATTGTTGCATTAGGGTAATATAAGCTAAAAATATCGGGGTATAGCGCAGTTTGGTAGCGCGCCTGCTTTGGGAGCAGGATGTCGGGGGTTCGAATCCCTCTACCCCGACCAAAATGCGCTTGTAGCTCAGCTGGATAGAGCATCGGCCTTCTAAGCCGAGGGTCACAGGTTCGACTCCTGTCAAGCGTACCATTCTATTAAAGACATCATCACTATGGTGAGCGTAGCTCAGTTGGTAGAGTCCCGGATTGTGATTCCGGTTGTCGCGGGTTCGAGCCCCGTCGTTCACCCCAATGATACTTTTGTAAACAATAACTTACAGATTCCTTCTTGTAAGTGGTTAATCAATTATTCTCTCTATATCAATACCTAAACTACCTTGTATCATACAAGAACCAGCTAGTTATCGACTAAGTCTAATTTAACATCTAATTACTACCATACCAATCAAAAAACTTTAGTTACTGTGTACTGTGACAAAATTGTGACGGGATTGATGTGCAAAAGTACCTGCGCTACCTACCATTTTTATACTAACTAAACTAAGTAACTTATTACTAGTTGTACTTACTTTTGTTTATTGTTTTCTAGTCGTATTCTTAACCCATCTTCGCCACTTATACTGTCAATTTCGAATTATTTCAATGAGTTACAATCAATTAAGGCAGGCTCGATTGATACCCTATTGACTCTTAAATATTTCAGACCGCCTATCCCCACCGTGTGGTTTTTGCTGCATCTGTCTATTAAGTATTTTTTCAACTTTAGCTTTAAACCTATCATTACCCAGAACCCAGGCTTTGTTAGTTGCTGTTCTAATAATTTCCATATCAGCTATCGGAATAGGATTGCTAAACAAGGCAAGATACTGGGTTCGACAAGTGACTTCATCGACACCTAATTCTTTATAAACCGAGTGAGGCTTTAATAAGTGATTTTCTATTCCTAACGCATTAAAATGATAACTCGACCAAGGATATTCAGCAGGATCATTGACCATCCCCGCCCGAACTGGATTCAACTCGATATATCTGTTAATCAGCGTTGAATATTTGCCACGTATCAGCGTCAGCCATTACCAAATGAAATATTTAAGCGGCTGATATATAATGAAATTTAAAACCCCATGGCTGGAAACTCTTTGCTGAAACTAGAAAATTTACCGTGCTGATTAACAGTGTCGAGACAATAACTTGTATGGCAAAAAGCATACAAAGAACTAAAAACTGTTCTTTCTGCATGAGAGCACTCTAGTGACTAATCGGTTTTTTTACTTTTATATACTTCAACGACGACTCTTTTAAACCAAGGTGGTCGAAAAATGGCCGCAAACAGGCAAAGCAAAGTGGTCGTTGGAAATGGCAAAAAGCTGGCTACACTCATTAATAAGAGAAATAAAATAGTAAAAATACGTGTTTTCATTAAGCTTCTTGTGTTTTGTAATTTGAATTGTAGATATTTGAGCGATAGCATACATTCAAATTAGACTGACAACAAGTAAATACTGAGGCGGGTACAGGTAAAACCAGTGGCTAGCAAAGAATTTGAGCGCAATCATTTTTTGGATTGAATGTCTGAATTGGGTCGACTGAAGCCATTCACTGCTTATTGTTTTATCTATTCTTAAATACTATTGAAACCATGAAGGGCTAGTACGTGCATGAAAAAGGCATAATACCCGTAGCAATTCCTATAGGAGCTAGATTATTGGGCAGCAATGAGCTGTATCTTACGTACTGTTGGGTAATTATTTCTGACTATAACAAAAACAAATTGGTGAATATTACAACTCTGGGAATTAAGGTTGGCCGCAAAAGCCAACCTGTTCAATACAAAAAAAACAAACTTACTGAATACAGCAACAGAACTGCTATTACCTTCATATGGCTCTATTGAAGTGTTATTTTAAATTATCCAAACTGGTCGCCGCCGCATTACATTTCTGTTCTAAAAGCGAACCAATGGGGTCGGACTCGGTGCGGCAAGCGAAGCTTGTCATTTCTTGCAGGGTGAAAGTCCTTGTCTGGATAACTAAAGGAATGGTTTTAT
>DUBW01000033.1:3343-4146 GCA_012960135.1 Methyloprofundus sp. | reverse complement strand
ATGGGTTATTGAATAACAAAATGCTCAATATTAGAATATTTGCTTAGACAGTTGCCATTATAGCTACTGATGCCAACATAGAAGGCACTACCCGGGGGAAGTAGCACAGATTTAACCGTGGCTAGATTCATATCAATACTATAAATAGTGTCTGGGTGAGGATAAGGCGCATAATTCAATCGATAGCCAGAGATATTGTCCAAGGCACTCCAGCTTGCGGTGACCCTATTGCCATTAACCTCAAGGTTGAGAGAAACAGGAGCAGGTGTTTCGGCCGCGCTACAAATATTCGTGGATATAAACTGGGCATAATTTTTAAGGCGAGTATAGACACCATAAGTACCGGGGACTGCGCAATCAAAGCCCCAGCTAGTAATGCCTGCTTGACGCCAGGTTTTGCTTTCAGTATCAAAAACATTAAGTGGCCCACCGCTATCACCAAAGCAAGTATCTCTTTCGCCTAGGCCATCGCCGGCACAGAGCATATCCTCAGTAAGGGTCCCCATGGCTGCTTCGCATTGGCGATTATCAATCAGTGGCAAGGCGACCAGTTGTAAATTGACAGGAAAGGGGCCGGATTGCTCAGGCGTAGTAGAGCCCCAGCCCAGAGCAATCGCTAATTTCCCCGCATTATCCTGGGCGGTAAAAGGAGCTAGAACATTAATTGGCGGGTTGCGTGACGATGTGGCTAATTTGATTAAAGCGAGGTCATTTTCTAAAGTCTCATTATTGTAATTTGGGTGTAATAACACCGACTCTACCTGTATGAATTCACTATTGACGCTCGGACGTTCAAGATTTGG
>DUBW01000033.1:2878-3193 GCA_012960135.1 Methyloprofundus sp. | reverse complement strand
CAAGCCTGTCATCGAGGGCCATGCGGTTGAGGAGGCCTGCTTTCCGCCAATTATTCTTGCCATTCTTTCAGATGCAAAAGCACTGTTGGCGCTGATTATTAGCAAGCATAATAAGCTAATAATAATTTTTTTTGTCATAAGGTTTTCTCCGTGTTATGCCGTTTAAGCAAGGTACATGACGGACTGAAACTTCAATCATATGCGGCGCAGGTCTTTAGCTAGGAGGCTGTCCAAGAATAGAGACCCTACTACGGAAAAATCCCTTTTGGCCATTTTTCCCGAACATTTTCGTTAAAGAGCGCAACTATTCGCCTC
>DUBW01000033.1:0-2788 GCA_012960135.1 Methyloprofundus sp. | reverse complement strand
CTAGTCATTAAAAAAGCGAGCTCCAGTTCTCTCACCCCAAGGTCGCAAATTTTAGGGTGCGTAAATCCCTAAATTCCCCTTGATGCTGTGCCAGGCACGCCATCAAGGGACATCAGAATTCAAATATATAAACCAGCCGTGCGAGTTTATTGATATTAGCTTGCATTCGCAAACTTATCATCAAACACCTGTAATGCCCTGGCAACAATATCATCCATATCATAATAGCGATTTTCAGCGAGACGCCCGACTAAAGTAACATTCTCAAACTGTTCAGAAAATTCCAAGTAGCGGTCTAGTTTCTGTTTGTTTTTATCTGTAAAAACAGGGTAATAAGGGATGTTCTTGGCCGGATTATCGCGCTCAAAGTCTTGAGGAAACTCTTTAACGATGGTCGTACCGGAAAGCTTTTGCTGGCTAATATGTTTAAACTCGGTAATACGAGTAAAGTCGTCGTCGTTGGGATAATTAATCGTGGTTTTTTCCTGAAACTGATCTACCGGCAAGTGTTCAAACTTAAACGCCAGTGAGCGATAAGGAAGCTCACCAAAGCGACACTCAAATAACTCATCAATCAGCCCGGTGTAAATCAACTGGCCAGTAAACTCGCTATTCATAAACTGCATTTTACCGGAATCAAAATCTATATTAAAAACATCTTTAAAATCAGTATTTAATAGCAGGCTGATATTGGGCTGATCCAGCATGTTGTTAAAAATCTGGGTATAGCCACGAGTCGGGATTGCCTGGTATTTATCCTGAAAATAGCGATTATCGCGAGAGATATGTACCGGTACACGACCTGTCACTTCAGGAGAAATATCCTCAGGCTTTTTGCCCCATTGCTTAGCCGTATAATTAACAAAAATCTTTTCATAAATAAAATCAGCAAGAAACTTCAGTTCTTTATCATCAATCTCACGTAATTCAAGAATGGGGACTTTAACCCCATAGCCAAAACGTTTGATAAGCTTTAGCTCTAACGAGTCTGCAAGTGATTTAGGTAATAGGCTATGCAAGCTGTTTAGATTAAAGGGAACGGGGACTTTTTGGCCATCAATCAAAGCAAGCACTTCGTGTTGATAGTTTCGCCACTCAGTAAACTGGCTTAGGTAATCAAACACAGTTTTATTATCAGTATGGAACAGATGTGGTCCGTATTGGTGGATTAAAATGCCGTGCTCATCAAAGCAATCAAAACAATTGCCACCGATATGCTGACGCTTATCGATAACTAAAACACGTTTGTTTTGTTGTGATGCAAGTCGCTCGGCAAGAACCGCCCCCGCAAACCCAGCGCCAATAATGATAGTGTCGTACATAGACAGGAAAACGTAAGTAAAAAAAGGACTATTATATAATTAAATAAATATAAGCTGTAAAAAATCCGAGAGTAAAAGAGCTGATTATGGTCAATACAGTGCAATTAGAATGCCAATGAACCACGAGGGACAAAGCTTTTTCTGCAGGATCTTCAGGGTGAGTCTACTTGGTCATCAGGAGGCCACCGATATCGACAACAATCTTATGCGGTAATTTAGCGGATAAGGCATAAATCTGTCGCATAATAGAGACAGCTGACAAAGGGGGTATTATATAGAGTATAAATAGCCTAGGAAAGATTGATATCAGGGATGAAGTTTTGTCGAAGTTGATACCAGAGTCGTTTATTCACGACGCTTCTATTCCAGCAGATAGGAGTGCCATCGCTTTGGCTCTTGCCATGACAAAAAAACGAATGCTTTTTTACTCCTGATCATTAGCTTTAAATAAACGCATCACTGTAGAGCGGCGCTTTAGCCCGCCAGCATTGGCACGAACAGCGGGCTAAAGCGCCGCTCTACAGGTTCCTGGGTCAGTAGTGAAAATATGGCATTAATGTTGCTTGTAAATCATGTGGACAAAGTGTCATTAGCGAGCTTGAAAAAATAAGTAACCCTATATGAAATGCCGTTGTTAATAGTGTATAGTCAAACACGTATCAGCTTAGTTAAAAAAGGAGCGGTAAAATTTCCATGAGAAACTTGTGTTTTTAAAATTCATTACTATAATATGTAGTTAAGTGATAAAGCTCATGTAGTTTTGCCACGAAATGCTAAAAAAATGGCTAAAGTGTAATTGAATATGATGATTAGGAGGTGGTAATTAAGTGGACTTAAAAGCAATTAGGTGGGGCTTGCTATCACTTATATTATTGATCATAAGTGGGTGTGCCCTTTTTGTTGAAGACAATCCAGAGAAGATTGTGAGTCAGCGCGTTAATGAACGCTGGGATGCGTTAATAGAGGGTCGGTTAGAAAGGGCGTATGCTTTTGAGACACCTGAGTACAGAGAGCTTTATTCTTTCATGGATTATAGAAATACAATCCACGGAGTAGGTTCCTGGCGCAAAGTCCAGATAGACGATGTTGTATGCGAAGATGATAAATGTGTTGCAAGCATTGTGATTTATGCTACAATCGAACTTGGTATGGGCTTTGAGGCTGTTGAAAGTGATGCTCGGGCCAAGGAGAACTGGATACACCATTCCACATCAGGACAGTGGTATCATATCTCAGACCATTAAATTTTATAAAATTTATTTTTATTTTTGGAGAAGTATAGATGTTTAAAAAGACAAAAATTGCTGCAGTTTCTGCAGCGGTATTAGGGCTGTCGAGTATGACTGCTCAAGCGGTATCAACTAATGAGACGGGGTCGGACGGCCAGGTCTTAATATTTCCTTATTACAATGTTAATAATGGCTTTGTGACTGCCTTTAATCTCATCAATACAACTGACGCGTATA
>DUBW01000032.1 GCA_012960135.1 Methyloprofundus sp. | reverse complement strand
TGGTAGTTAAAGCGAGGATACAAATGTGGGAAAAATTTCCGTTCGATCCAGTCTTTTACCAGAGCAATATTTTGCATAATAAAAGTAGGAATAACAATTCTGGGTTTACTAGCGCCGGTATATTCTTCTAGCCAGTCTAGTGTTTCATTAATCGTGTGTTGCTCGCCGGTGAGCAAATAGCGTTCGCCAATAACGCCTGTATCCATTGCCAGTAGATGCCCCTGAACAACATCCTGAACAGGCGTGAAATCAAATCCGCCGGGGACTGATGCGTGCATTTTTCCTTGTGCAAATTCAATAATGGTTTTGCCCAGCAGGGAGGGTTTAAAATCCCAAGGGCCGACGATACCGCTAGGGTTAACGATAACCGCTTGCAGGCCTCTGACGACTTCTTTATAAACTTCCAGTTCAGCAAAGGTTTTGGAAATTTCATAGTCGGTGGTCATTTCATACGGACTCACTGCCCACTTTTCATTGGATGCTCCATCGGGGTTGTTACCCACGGCGCCAAATGAACTGCAATGAACGACTTTTATAACATCTGCTAGTCGGCAGGCTTGCATTAAGTAACGGGTTCCAAGCACATTGACATCATAAAGCTCTTTGCGGTCACCGTCGCGAATGCTGACAAAAGCTGCTAGGTGATAGACATAGTGACAGCCTTTTACTGCTTCAATAATTGACTGCTCGTCTCTAAGATCTCCGTATGCATGCTCTACATCTAAATCATCGATAGCGGCATTATTACTTTCTTTGCGTATCAGTACGCGAACCTTTTCGCCACGCTCTAATAATGCCCGAACCAGGTTTGCGCCTAAGTGCCCGGAGGCGCCTGTTACCAATGTAGTCATGATAATGTTGTTGGTGTGTTTTCTGTAGAGCGGACTTTAGTCCGCTATAGGGGCAAGGCAGTGCGGGTTTAACTCCTGCTCTACGCATGCTAAGGAGTCTGGAAACAAATAGTCATTTTTTGGTATTTTTATCCGTCATCAGCACGGTAGTAATTGTTACGTAGCCAGCTATGTGCCTATTGCTACAGTATTGATGACAAACAAAAACCTGCCCAATTATTGGATGCTTATTTATTTTCAGGTGCCTAAAGCAAAGAATTTGTTAATTCAAACCAAGCTCTTCAGTTTCTACCAGCATACGGTTATATTCCCGCAGTTCTTTTTTAGTGAGGCCTGCACCAGGGAACACATAGCGCTCTTTTGAATCCAGTTGTTTCTGTTTACGTATCGCCTCAGTATGGATATATTCATTCCATTTTTTTATACTCAGTTTCTGGAATTCACCGACGATGGGGTTGAACTCAAGGTGCTGAATATGGGGGTGGCGCTCTTGTCCCAGCATTTCTTCCTGAAGAATAAAGACATCTTCTTTAAGTAAGGGCACAATATAAAGAAAGTTTGCTATATGAATTACCGTTTTACGCAGAAATTTAGGTACAGGTTTATTAATGAACGGAATTTCCAATGGACCTAATAAAAACACGAAAAAACAGCGCGTGGTTTTTTCATCAATGGGTGTCATAAATAACCAGTGCAAATATTTATCAGCTGTATTCGAGCCTTGATACGGGTAGTGATACCACAAAGTCATGTCTTCCAAACCCTCACCTTTTTTCTCACCCGCTGTCTTAACAGCACTACTTTGGCTCATGTCGGTTTCATAATCCACATAGATTATGTCACCTTCGTGACGGGTACCTAGTAAGTGAGGATCAGTGAACGGTTTAAATTTACGGTGTAAAAATGCATGGTTAAAATCACATACATTTTCTAAAATCATGGTGAAATGTGCCTTGAGAGTAAAATCAAGTGGCACAAATTCCCAAGGATTCTCTTGTGTTAGTTGAGGTACTTCCGGGATATGAACTTTATCAGCCAATGCCGGGTCACCAGGAAAAACCCAGATAAGGCCATATTTTTCCTGAACAGGGTAAGAGTTGATCTGAATGTTTGGCCGGCTGTCTTTGGCTTTACCCTTGCCGAGTTCGTGCGAGATACCCGTACATTTTCCACAGCCATCAAAGGTCCATCCATGGTATTGACAGGTGATTTCATTGCCTTGAACGATGCCTGATGTTATACGTAGTTGACGGTGTGGGCAACGGTTTTCTATCGCCCGAACTTTGCCATCTTCGCCGCGATAAAGAGCAATAGGGCTTTTCCAGAAAATAACTTCTACTGATTTTCCTTTTTTAAGCTTGGAGCTCATTTCCATGGCATACCAGTAATTACCGCTTTGTCCAACTGCGCGCACTTGTTCGCGGCGACTTTTAGGTTGTTCTTCTTCAGTATTCATATTGATCCAAAATAATGACGTAAAATTTTTGTGGTTATTATAGCAGGAACAGCTCGATTATTTGTTAAAAATAGCAATACGTATCATGACTAAAAAGCCCTTAACTTTTTGTAATAAGCTGGCTTCGGTGCGTATTTTTTCATGTCCTGGAAGAGGATGGCCTTTCGCAAGTTTGCCTATTTTTTCTTTGACTGCAGGGTCTAATTTACCGGCAGCAGCCAATTCAAAAAATAAGGCTTTTGTATTGCCTAAGTCAAAGAAATCACGTTGCCATTCCCATTTGAAATCGCCACCATAACGAAACCATGAGCCACCTACACCTTCGACGGTATAGTTTGTGCCATCTTCGCGTTTCGCCGGGGAAACCTGAGTCCATAGCCCTATGACTTCACCTTGTTTCTCATCTATAAGAATGCGGTGGTAAGGATATTTCCACTCTTCAAAACCTTCCATTTGCTCGCCTAGCGCCCACTTTTCTATTTCTTCTCGGTTGTGAGCAACGAACTCTTCATTCGGGCCGATATTCCAGCGATATTCTGCATCATCTGTGTACATGGCACCCAGGTGCTTAGGCCAGTCGCCATCTTTTTCTGCCTGGCGGTTTGCTTCCAGCCAGCGCTCCACCATTTCTTCAAGTTCTGCTCTTGGGTATGCGGCCATTTTAATTCCTTAGTCCTGTTTGATTTTTATTGCACTGGTTGGGCAGTATTTTGCTGCGGCTTGTGCTTTTTTAAGTAGTGAATTGTCAGGTGTTTCTTCTAGTACCGTTAATATGCCTTTATCATCGACTTGAAAAACCTCGGGAGCCTCGGCCATGCAATTGGCATGTCCCTGACATAAATCATAATCAACCTCTACTTTAAAGCAGTTTTGCTTGCTGGCTGTTTCTGTAGTCGCTTTTTCGCTTGCATCCTTTGCTTGCTCTTGCTGGATATTGTCACGCTTGGTATAGCGTACCAAGCAAGGTGAGCTAGGTTGCACCACCATTTGTTTGTAATCATCCTGGTAACTTTCCGGCGAACTGACTAATTCAAATTTATAGCGGCGTAAAAGAATCGCATAAATCGCTTTTAGCTGTAACATCGCAAAGGCATTACCGCTACATTTATGGCGCCCCCCTCCGAAAGCAGTCCAGCTAAAGGGCTGTGCGTCTTCTTGACGTTCTTTAGTAAAGCGGTCTGGATCAAACTTTTCCGGGTCAGGAAAGATCTCGGCAATTCGATGCGACACGCGTGGAGATACACAGACGTATTTACCTGCTTTAATAACATAGTCCTTAAAGTGCAGGTCTTTAGCGACCTTACGAATCAGCATAATTAAAGGCGGGTGGAGGCGTAATACTTCTTTAATAACACGCTCAAAAATTGGAATTTCTCGTAAAGACTGGAAGGTAACTTCGCCATCATGACCGTATAAGCTATCAAACTCTTCCAACACTCGGTCCATTTCCTTAGGGTTACGTGCTAATTCTAAGGTAATCCAGGCAGCTGTTCCTGCTGTGGTGTGGTGTCCCGCGAATAAAGTCCCAATCAATAAACCAGTAATTTCATGTGAGGAGAGTGGGCTACCATCATCATAGCGCGTATCTATCAGCATCTGGAACGCATCTTCACTTTTTTCTTTGCTCTTGGCGCGTTTTTCTATAATCCCGGTAACCAGCTCCTGCAAACGGACGCGGGCCTTGTCGCGACGGCGTAGTATAGGAATCGGGAGGTATGGAAAGATAAAGGCAAGCGGGTGCATGCCATTTTCCAGATCGTGATAAAGATGAGCAAATTCTTCATTTAGCTCATAGCGGAATTCATTGCCTAATAAGCAGTGACTGGATGTATAAATAGTCAGTTGCTTCATAAAGTCCAGTAAATCGACTTCACCAGATTCACCCCAGTCTTTAACGGCTTCCTCAACTTCTTGTACAATGATTTTTGAATAGGTGCGCATGGGCTTATCACGCAATACCGGCATCAGCATTTTTAACTGCTGATCCTTGATATGTGGAGGCGCATCAAACACAACCCCTTTACCAAAAATAGGTGTCATCACCTTATAGGCTTCATTCTGGTCTAGTTGATCGTCAGGCGCGCGAAAGAAAGCTTCATTGCCTTCAGGTCCCGTGAGTAGAACCATTTGTTGGTGAAATAACCGAAACTCGCCAATTTCTCCAAGCGTTTTTCTTAGCAGGGACATGTACTCAAACGGATTTTTTCCAAATTTGAGCATATTGCCAATCAGTGGCAGGGCACCAGGCATTTTTGCTGGTTCTTTGCTAGTCGAGGTTTGCTGTGCAGTCATAGGGGGATTGCTTGTTAGGTTTTGCTGGATGAGAAAATTAATGATAAATTAATATTCTGACTCAGGTGTTAGATAGTTTTTATCTTATAAATCTTGTTGATTTTACGCTGTGCTTGCATAATGTACAAACTATCTTACGTAGAAATTTTATAAGAATAATGCATATTGCCGCTAATAAACCTATAATATTTAAGGTATAGCTTGGGCTGTGTTTTGCAGCTTTAATTAATGAGAGGTCATCGATGGATAACAATGGATTTGAAGAGCAGAGAAGAAAGAAGTTTTTACTTCAATCTGCAGTCTGGTATGTATTTTTAATCGCCCTGAGTTATTTATTGCCCGAAGTGATGCTGTTTTATATACTCTGTGGTGCATACGATGTCAGTCGCAATAGTAATATAGATGGGCGAATACTGTATCGATATTTCTTTGGCAATGGTGTGCCGACCTGGGCTTTGTCGCCGTTTAATATTTTGATGGACATTGTTACTTTGCCTTACATAAATAAGAAAATATATCAATTACAAGACTTGCCAGAAGAGTGTCAGGCAGAGATTAATGAGTTACTCGAAGTAGTTAAAACAGAAAAAGTGGTTGACGAACTGGCGAGTCGTGCCGAGAAGATCAGACGTAGCATGATTTTTTTCAAGTGGTACGGTAATAATATAGATAATTTTTATAATGTTCCAGCGTTTCATAAAGACTATAAATATATCAGGACAATCGGTGTTTCTGTATTTAATAAAAAAGAATCGACCGATGAACATTTTGGCCCATTACGCACAACGCTCCGAGTGCTTTATAATATTAACGATATTACTAGCCGGGATACCTATATTAAGGTGCGTGATGTAGAGAATCACTGGTGTGAAAGTAAAATGTTTATTTTTGATGACACCTTGCAGCACCAGTCCCTTAACGAAACTGATGAGCCCCGCTATTGTCTGTTTGTAGATATAGTCAGGCCGAGTTTATTTCACTTTGGTATGGATTTATTTGTTAAGTTTGTGGCAATTATTATGCAAAAGATGAATCATATTTTTTATAGCAGCTGGGTGCCGCTAAAATAAGCTGTTGCTAGAACTTAAAGCTTTTTTCACCATGAAGGACGTGAAGACAAATGAAGGGGTGAGATAAAGCGGTTTTATAAATAGCTAAAGCCCCTGCACTGTTTGAAAATAGAAAAAGTAAACTACTTTTACTGGCCTTTATGCAGAGTGTCAAGGTCGGTAAAATAAATATGACTCCTTCAGGTTTTTCTTGTATTTCATGGCCAATAAACATAATGATTCATATCAATATCAGCCTGCGACAATCTGTCACATTATATTTTTGCATTGTTCTGCTATTATTCTAATTAGCTCTTAAGAATTTCTTTTCTTTCCAAACAAGAGCATTCGACTATTTAATGCGCCTGGTATTTTTCTACCAGGCGTTTTTTTTGCCCGTGGATTATGGTTGTTAGCGCGGTTTCATTAGTAAAGTTCTTACGATAGCTGACTAAAAATATCAGTTGAACGCTAGCGTCAAACGTATGTCGTTGAAAAAATTATCTTTCACTAAGTTGTTGTTCTCACCGATAAAGTGAATTAAATCCGCTTCATAGTTTGTGAATAAATCCGGACGCGAAATCCTGCGGATTGTCTCTCAACAAGGGCTACGGCCATTATTTTCGAGCTATTTTTTATCTTTCACTCCCAGGTTTTCCACAAAATATCTGCTTAACTGATATTTTTAGGATAAAAGTAAAAGATAAACATTTAGCTAATCATTTCAAAGAGGTGCGACAAACTGTCGCGCGGCAATATGCCACATTTTCAATAAGCCTTAATCTGGATAGAATAGCTTCAACTCTTAAATACATAAATCTTACCTCCCTTATGATTTTGTTGAGTTTTTTTTAATGCATTTAGCTACCAAACTAGCTAAGTGCATTTTTTTTGCCTGGTGCTTTTGCAGTGAATTGTTGGGGTATTAAATTGACATTAGAGCACTACGCGGTAAAATCGTGGGTTGTTCTATTTAGGCAAGGACGGCCTGTTACGTACTTAACTAGTGCAACACTAGCTGAATAAGTACCTTAGATAATTATTTTACAAAAGTAGGAAGCTATTACATGAGTCATACCTTATATGAAGCAAATGCGCAGCGTGTACACCGTTGTGAATTAGCTGTTCCAGGATCAAATCCAGAAATGTTTGAGAAAGCATTGAAAAGTGGCGTGGATGTTATTTTTCTTGATCTTGAAGATGCAGTAGCCCCCGATGATAAATTGCAGGCGCGTAAAAACGTTATTAAAGCTATCAATGAACTGGATTGGGCTGGGCATGGCATTACTGTTTCCATACGTATTAACGGTCTGGATACGCAATATATGGTGCGTGATGTTGTTGACTTGGTTGAACAATGTGGTGAAAGAATAGACACATTACTTATTCCTAAAGTGGGTGTGTATAGCGATGTTTATATGGTTGAAGCAATGCTGAATCAATTGGAAATGCAACAGGGCATGACTAAGAAAATAGGTATTGAGTGTCTGATTGAAACAGCACTAGGCATGGCAAATGTTGAAGAGATTGCTAAGCAGGGCGCTATAGGCGGCCGGCTTGAGGCTTTACATTTTGGCGTTGCAGATTATGCCGCAAGTAACCGAGCTAGAACTACAAATATTGGGGGCTTAAATCCTGATTATCCAGGGGATCAATGGCATTTTGCTATTAGTCGTATGACCGTTGCCTGTCGTGCTTATGGCTTGCGAGCCATTGATGGGCCATTTGGCGATTTTAAAGATCCTGAAGGTTTTAAAGACGCGGCGAGAAGAGCCGCAGCATTAGGTTGTGAAGGGAAGTGGGCGATTCATCCATCGCAAATTGTCTTGGCAAATGAAGTATTTACACCACCTGCATCAGAAGTAGAAAAAGCCAGAAGAATATTGGTGGCTTTACAAGAGGCAGCCGCACAAGGTAAAGGTGCTGCAGCTTTAGACGGTCGGTTAATAGACGCGGCTTCAGAAAAAATGGCCAATAATATTGTAAACACAGCTACTGCTATTGCTGCGAAAGTGTAAAATAAGCAGAATTGGAAAGGTTTGCTGATGCAATCTTTTTGTTGAATTATTTGAGAGATTTAAAGAGGTGCTATGGATATTCATGAGTATCAAGCGAAAGAAATTTTAGCGGGTTACGGCGTAAAAATTGCTGAAGGTGGGTTGGCGTATAGTCCGGAAGATGCCGTGCAGCGTACCAGAGAAATTGGTGGTAATGTCTGGGCTGTTAAAGCACAAATTCATTCGGGTGCGCGTGGTAAAGCGGGCGGTGTAAAAATTTGTTTTTCTCATGAAGAAGTTGAAGCTGCCGCCGATGGGATGCTGGGTAAGCGTATGGTCACCCATCAAACAGGTCCGGCCGGTAAAGTGTGTTCGCGTCTATATATAGAAGCGGGTACCGATATAGCAAAAGAATTGTATTTTAGTTTCTTGGTGGATCGTGCTCACGAACGTATCGTTATGGTTGGTTCTGCTGAAGGTGGGATGGAAATTGAAGACCTGGCTGAGAATAACCCCGATGCGATCAATAAAATTCATATCGATCCTGCCGTAGGTTTGCTGGATTTTCAAGCACGTAAAATGGCCTTTGCACTTGGGCTTGAAGCTTCGCAAATCAGCCATGCGGTTAAGTTTATTAGAGGTTGCTATTGTGCCATGCGTGAACTCGATGCCAATATGCTGGAAATAAACCCATTGGTAGTCACTAAAAGCGGCGAGTTAATCGCTTTAGATGCAAAAATGGGCTTTGATGATAATGCCCTGTTTCGGCGCCAGAAAGTAGCTGAGCTAAGAGATAAAACACAAGAAGATTCGCGTGAGATGGCTGCTGCTGACCGGGGTTTAAGCTATGTTGGTCTGGATGGTGATATTGGTTGTATGATCAATGGTGCGGGTCTGGCAATGGCGACTATGGATATGATTAAACTTGCGGGTGGCGAGCCAGCAAATTTTCTGGATGTGGGGGGTGGTGCATCGCCTGAGCGTACCGAAAAAGCGTTTCGCCTGGTGCTTGCCGATGAAGGTGTTAAAGCCATGCTGGTAAATATTTTTGCCGGTATTAACCGTTGTGACTGGATTGCCGAAGGTGTGGTGCATGCGGTTAAAAAAATCGATATGCAGATTCCTTTAATTGTACGATTGTCTGGTACCAATGTTGAAGAAGGACGTAAGATCATCGCCGAGAGTGGCTTGCCGATTATTACTGCGACCACATTAGCCGAAGCAGCTGAAAAAGCCGTTCAGGCACGCAATGAGCAAGTAGCAAAAGAAGGAGCGGCATAATGGCGATTTTAATCAATAAAGACACGCGCATGATTGTCCAGGGCTTCACCGGTAAAATTGGTAGTTTTCATGCACAAGACATGATCAACTATGGCTCCAATGTTGTCGGTGGGATTACGCCGGGTAAGGGTGGCCAAACTCACCTGGGTCTACCGGTATTTAATACAGTTAAAAAATCGGTTGAACAGGTGGGTGCTGAAGCGAGTATTATTTTTGTACCGCCTGCATTTGCAGCTGATTCGATTATGGAAGCAGCGGATGCGGGTATTAAGTATTGTGTCGCTATTACAGATGGAATTCCGACCCAGGATATGATGAAAGTTAAGCAATACCTACGCAAGTTTCCTATAGAAGAACGTATGGTATTGACGGGGCCTAATTGTGCAGGCACGATAAGCCCTGGAAAAGCTATGCTAGGTATTATGCCAGGCCATATTTATAAGGCAGGTGAAGTAGGTATAGTCGGGCGTTCAGGTACTCTAGGGTATGAAGCGGCTGATCAAATGAAAGAATTGGGAATCGGCATTTCGACTTCAGTTGGAATAGGTGGTGATCCGATTAATGGCAGTTCGCATCGTGATATTTTGGAAAAATTTGAGCAAGATGATGAAACTCGGGTAGTGGTCATGATCGGTGAAATTGGTGGGTCGCAGGAAATTGAGGCGGGTGTCTTCGCCAAAGAAAATATGAGTAAGCCCGTAGTCGCTTACATCGCAGGATTAACGGCTCCTAAAGGGCGACGCATGGGACATGCAGGTGCGATTATTTCCGAGGCTGGAGAAGGGGCTGCAGAGAAAGTGGAAATGTTACTGGATTTAGGTGTTACGATTGCTCCCAACCCCTCTTCAATGGGTGAGACGGTAGCAAAGGTGTTGGCAAAATTGTAATAGATTTTTGTTTTTCACCAGTAAAAGCCGTATCTTGCAGCAGGGTAAGATACGGCTTTTTTATTTATAGTAACGTTTACTAGGCTTATTGTTGCCTTATAGGTTGGGAGTTGTTGTTTTTTCAATGCGGGTGGGTTAACAGAAATAAGGCATTAAACAAGTTTACAGTCAGGTAATGCTGGAGCTGTGTAGAAAAATTGAGGGTTGATGCGTAATATTAGATTTCTTTCGGTCCTGGATCGAATGTTGATGAGTGACTTGCTAAAAACGATCATTTCTGTGCTTACCGTTTTAGTGGTTATTGTGGTCAGTCGAAATTTTATCAAGATACTTAAAATGGCAGTTGATGGACTAATTTCTAACGAGGCTGTCGTGAGTATTTTGGGTTTGAAAATTGTTCTGGCAAGTGCCAATTTTATAGTGCCAGCTGTATTTGTCAGTGTGCTGATGGTGCTAGGAAGAATGTACCGGGATCAGGAGATGTCGGCATTGTCTTCTGCAGGAGCAGGTGTGGGAAGGCTTTATGTTGCGGTTTTTAAAACACTGATACCGGTAGTCTTTATTGCTGCCTGGATGTCATTAGTTGTATCCCCCTGGGCTGCAAGCAAGGTAGAGAAAACTATATATACTGAAAAACAAAATATTGGTGTGCGCGCAATAGGAGAAGGAAAGTTCAGTGAATACAATAAGGGAAATTTAATTTTTTATGTGGAGAAAATCAGTGCAGACAATGTAATGCACGATGTTTTTGTGCAGAATAAACGTGAAAATGAAGTCGGCATATTGACTGCTGAGAAAGCGGAAGTACGCACAATTAATGACGATCTCTATATAATATTTATCAATGGAGAGCGTGTACAGGGAAATGCAGGTGAAGTGGACTTTATCTTTGAAAGCTTTACTGAGTACGGTATGCGTCTGGACAGTAGTGGCGGAATTCAGGTCAATCCGATTAGCGGAATTAGCACCAGAAAATTGCTGCATACCCGGGACTTAAATGAATTGAGTGAGCTACATCATCGCCTGTCTGTGCCCTTTAGTATTATTGTGCTGGCTATTATGGCAGTACCATTAGCGCAAGTGAGACCGCGCAGTGGTGTATATGGCAATCTGGCAGCGGCTTTTTTAATCTATTTCAGCTTTGCAAATTTTGAAAAAGTCAGTAATAGCTGGATGGTTAAAGGTGAAATTCCTCCATGGCTGGGCTTCTGGGGGGTATATTTCCTGGCTGCATTTTTTATTGTGATTTTATTAGTCAGGTTGTATGGCCTGACCTGGGTGATATTACAGATGCAAGGGAAACAAGCATGAATACCCTGGATCGTTATATTATCAAAGAGGTGTTAAAGGGCACGTTATTGGCCCTGATAATGCTTTATGCGCTGTTTAATCTGTTTTCATTAAAAGATGAATTAAGCCATCGTGGAGTTGGTGATTATGACTTAAAGCATATTTTAATGTATCTAGGCTTGATGATACCGCATTATCTCTACGAATTAATGCCATCGGCAGCGTTGTTAGGCAGTTTGTTTGTGCTAGGTGGTATGGCTAATCATCGTGAGCTAATGGCGATGAGAGTATCGGGCGTATCCGTGTATGGTATTCTTCGCTCGGTGATGTTTGCCGGCATGATTTTAGTCACTTTTTCCTTTGTAATCGGTGAGTTTATAGGGCCGGATGCTGAGAAAAAAGCAAAAATTTTACGCAGTGTTGCAAAAACACGGATGCCCGTTGCCAAAACAATAGAGGGTTTATGGTTACGAGATGGCAATCAATTTGTTTATGTTAAGGATGTTTTGACTGAAGGTGAAATTGCCAGAATAAATATTTACGAACTGGATGAACAGCGGCATTTGCAGAAACTAACCTATGCTAATAGAGGACGTTATCTGGACAAAGAAAAATGGTTGTTGACTGAAGTGCTGACGTCTGAGATTTCTGCTCAAGGCGTAACAAAAGGGCATGCAGATGAGAGTATCTGGGCCTCGGTTATCGACCCGGGCGTGGTTGATGCGGTGGTTGTTGAACCTGAGAATATGTCACTGATGGACCTGTCAACGTACATTGCTTTTTTACAGGAAAATAAACAGGATGCTGCAAAATTTGAATTAGCTTTCTGGGCGCGGTTAATTAATCCCTTTATTACCTTGGTGATGTTACTAGTTTCTGCGCCATTTGTGGTTGGGGTCGGCCGTGGGATTTCTTTAGGACCCAGAATGATGCTGGGTATATTGATTGGCATGAGTTTTAATATTGTCGATAATACAGTGGGTCAAATGGGCATAGTTTATGGTTTAAACCCATTGTTTGTTGCAGTACTGCCGAGTAGTATTATTTTACTGGGTGCGTTGTATGCGATAGGACGACTGCGTTAAATCAGCAAAGTATTTTAATTTCCTTGGTGACGGCCTATTTGTCTAGCAGAACAATATCAGATCGGGAACTTAAATCCTGCCAGGTCTTGCTATCTTTTTGCCATAGTCGCCAGACTATGCCGAGGCCAAAGGCTAGCCAGGCAGCGCAGGCAGTAAGGTATCGTATGAATGCCTGTTTCCAGCTTATATCATTTTGTTCATGGTTGACCAGACGTATTTTCCAGGCACGTAGCCCCAGTGTTTGCCCGCCATGCGTCCAGAACCAGCCGTAAAATAGAAAACTGACAGTTAATAAATAAAGTGGGAAAAGAAAACTGGAATGTATTGCTTCACCCTGATTAAATGGGAGTAATATTGCAGTTGCAACAAAGAAGATGGCTATGACTAGAATAAAGTCATAGAAAATTGCACCAAGATAACGAAAAAAACCCGGCTTTGCAGGGGATCCAGGTTTTTGAGATTGTTGTTTAGGCAACTAAATTTTGAATATCGCTAGTTTCTGCCCTAAGAATAAGCAGTAGGCTATTAAAATAGCAAACATACAAAAGGCAAAGATAAATGGAGGCTTATGGAAAAGCAGGATAAAAAGGTCAGATAACACCATGGCCGCTATAAATGGGTTGTCTAGAAAAGCGTCAAGAAGTTTTTTAAGCATTGTTCCCCCAGGTTTTTTGAACTCACTTACATAGGGCTTTTGAGCTTGCAGTAAGTGATAAAAGTTGATTTTTATGATTATTTTAATATCAGCTGATAATTCTACTATATAATTATATTTATTGTAAAAATAATACTCGAAGCGTATGGGTTTTTAGTGAAATTAAAAATGACCTAAATCTGGAGAGAATGCCTTTTTACTACAATCTAATGATAAGCCATTCCTGGACGCTTTTAGCAATCAGGTTGTCGGTGTAAATGCAGAAATTCTATAAATCATCCAGGATAAGATGAAAGGAAGAGAAAAATTTTAAGTTTTTTTAAAAAAATAATAAAAAAAGCGCCTAGCGTTGAGCCGCAAGCTACCGAGTCTGTAGAGCAGACAAAGAGAGCACCGGGTTTAGAGCCGGTCATTTACTCGCGCTCTGAGCATAATATCTCGCGTAGCCAAATCAGCAGCAATGCCTTAAAAGTTTTGTATCGCTTAAAAAATGAAGGTTATGATGCCTACCTGGTGGGCGGTTGTGTCAGAGATTTATTGCTGGGACGTGAACCCAAAGATTTTGATGTTGCGACTAACGCAAGTCCAGAACAAGTAAAGCAGGCTTTTCGGAACTGCCGTTTAATCGGTAGGCGATTTCGACTGGCGCATGTGTTTTTTGGTCGGGAGATTATAGAAGTTGCGACATTTCGTGGAGCTAGCGAACAAGTTCAGGACTTACAAAAAGTGGATGAGGATGGTCGCTTATTACGTGATAATGTTTACGGTACGATAGAAGAGGATGTGATTCGTCGCGATTTTACCGTAAACGCGCTTTATTATAATATCAAAGACTTTTCCATCGTTGACTACGTAGGTGGGATGGATGATCATCGTGCCGGGATGATGCGGCTGATCGGTGATCCGGAAACTCGTTATCGTGAAGACCCGGTACGCATGATCAGGCTGGTACGCTTTGCTGTAAAACTGGGGTTTTCTATTAACCCTGAATGTGAAAAACCTATTTTTCAGCTAGCTGATTTACTGGCGAATATTCCCGCTGCCAGACTGCAAGATGAGGCATTAAAATTATTTTTATCTGGCTATGCAGTAGAAACTTTTGAAATGCTGCGTCATTATGGCTTATTTGCCCACCTATATCCGGTTGCTGAAACAAGTTTAAGCATTGAAGAGCAGGGCTTTCCCAAACTTTTTATTGCCAAGGCTTTGGAAAATACCGATAAGCGTATTGCCGAGGGCAAGAGCATCGCGCCCTTTTTTCTTATTTCCACCTTTTTATGGGATGCGGTTAAAAATCAGGCAAACATTAATCAGGCGGAAGGGATGTCAGAATCGGTCGCGCTCCAGCAAGCAGCTAGTCAGATTATTTCCCAACAGGTAAAAAGTACCGCATTTCCCAAGCATATGGGGGTGGCAATGCGTGATGTCTGGCATTTGCAATCTCGTTTTAGTAGCCGCTCTGGAACACGTGCGTATCGTCTGTTAGGCCATCCTAAATTCAGAGCGGCTTATGATTTCATGCTATTACGCGCAGAAACAGGCGGTGCTGAACCGGAACTAGCGAGCTGGTGGACAGATTTTCAGATTGCATCTGAAGCAGAACAAAAGAAATTGCTAGCGAGCCTGACAAAAACGGCGCCTAGAAAACGCAGGCGTAGACGTAAACCCGCTGTAAAAAATCAACAAAATGACTAAGGAAATCGCTTATATAGGCCTAGGCAGTAATCTTGCTACTCCCGAAATACAGATAAATACCGCTCGAAATGCTATCACTGCTTTGCCAGAAGTGTCTGAAGTTGCTTTTTCCAGTTTATATCGTAGTCCTCCCATGGGGCCACAAGATCAGCCGGATTATATTAATGCCGTGATGGCGATAACAACAGGATTACCCGCAATACAGCTATTACGCCAATTGCAGCAAATAGAATTAGATCATGGGCGAGTGCGTAAAGATGAGCGCTGGGGAGCAAGAACACTGGACCTTGATATATTGCTATATGGGCAGCAAATGATTGATCAACCCGATTTAATCGTGCCACATTATGGCCTGAAAGAGCGTGCCTTTGTTTTATATCCGTTACAGGAAATTGCACCCGAGCTTGAAGTGCCAGGGCAGGGAACAACGACTGAATTACTTGCTTCTTGTCCTTTAGATGGCCTGGTGAGATTAAGCTAATGAGTCAATATTCAACGATTTCCACGACTAAAAAAAAGACCATAGCTGACTTGCAGCAGATGAAACAAGCAGGACAGAAGATAACCAGCTTAACTGCGTATGATGCCAGTTTTTCGGCAATGCTAGATCAGGCTGATATCGATATCTTACTGGTGGGAGATTCCCTAGGCATGGTCATGCAGGGGCATAGCAGTACTTTGCCTGTTACGGTGCAGAATATGATCTATCATACCCAGATGGTGAGTTGCAGCAGCCAGCAGGCTTTTATTATTGCCGATTTGCCGTTTATGAGTAGCGCAACACCTTTGCAGGCAGCCGAAAATGCAGCCTTGTTAATTCAGCAAGGTGGCGCACAAATGATCAAGTTGGAAGGCGCGAAAATAAAAGCAATTGAGTTTATGGTGCAACAAGCGATCCCCGTTTGTGCGCATTTAGGTTTATTACCCCAGTCAATTTACCAGTTAGGTAAATATGCCGTACAGGGGAAACAGGAACAAGACGCGGCAAAGATATTAGCGGATGCAGTCAAAGTTGAGCAGGCTGGTGCGCAAATGCTCATAGTGGAATGTATCCCGGCAGCATTAGCACAGCGGATTAGCGAGCAACTGACGATACCTGTGATAGGCATAGGTGCAGGAGTGCATTGTGATGGTCAGGTGTTGGTTTTATACGATATGTTAGATATCAGTTTAGGCAGAAAGCCGCGCTTTAGCAAAAACTATATGCTGCAAGCAGACTCTATATTTGCGGCTGTTCAGTCCTATGTATCTGAAGTAAGAGCACAGAAATTTCCTGCCCAAGAACACAGTTTTTAACATGCTAAATATAAAAACGATTAAGCAGTTACGGGTCGACATAAAGCGCTGGCGGATGGCAGGAGAGAGTATCGCCTTTGTGCCCACTATGGGGAATTTGCATGCCGGACATTTACAATTAGTCCAGACGGCAAAGCAACAGGCAGATCGGGTTGTCGTTAGCATCTTTGTCAATCCTACGCAGTTCAATGAGCAGGATGATTTTACTAATTACCCGCGTACAATCGATGCCGATGTAGAAAAATTGCAATCTGCAGGCGTTGCTATGCTGTATATGCCAGAGCGGGAAGAAATGTATTCCTGTGAGGTACATACTAAGGTAAGTGTTAGAACGGTTACGGAAATACACTGCGGCGCCTCACGCCCCGGACATTTCGATGGTGTCGCAACAGTGGTCTGCAAGTTATTTAATATCGTGCAGCCTGATAAGGCATTTTTTGGCGAGAAAGACTTTCAGCAACTGCTGGTCATCCGTACGATGGTCGCTGACTTAAATTGTCCTGTAGATATTATTGGCATAGCTACTTTTCGTGAGACAGATGGATTAGCCATGAGTTCGCGAAATAATCATCTCACCAAGGAAGAGCGGCGGCAGGGGGCATATCTATATCAAACGCTGTGCTCAGCAAAGCAGGCGGTTTTAGAGCAGCAGGCAAGTTTTGCTGAAATTGAGAAAACATCTCTGCAAGCATTGAGCGAGAAGGGCTTTATTCCTGATTATTTTTCCATATGCAGGCGACATGACCTACGGGCAGCTGCAATTGGCGATACGCAGCTAATTATTCTTGCTGCAGCACGATTGGGGAGTACCCGTTTAATTGATAATATTCAATTAGAGTTGATTCTATAGTGTTTGCCTTTAAAATCAGTGTATTAGAGTTATTATTCGGGTATTTGTCCTGAGCAGGTGCAGTGCTTGTATATAATGCGATAATTTGGCATAATAATGGGTTCTAAAATTTCTATAGACCGTAAACTGATATGCAAATTACCATGCTTAAAGCAAAATTACACCGGGCAACAGTAACCCATGCTGAATTGGGTTATGAAGGCTCTTGTGCGATTGATGGGGAAATACTGGATTACTCAGGCATTAGAGAATACGAACAAATCCAGATCTATAATGTCAATAATGGTGAGAGGTTTACTACCTATGCAATTCGGGCAGAAGAGGGCTCGGGTATCTTTTCCATTAATGGTGCGGCCGCACGTCTGGCTTGTCCAGGTGATTTTATTATCGTCTGCTCATACGTAGGGCTCAACGAAGCTGAATTAAAAAATTACCAGCCTACTCTGGTTTATTTCGATGGAAAAAACGAAATGCTCAGAACCAGTCATTCAATTCCTGTACAGGCAGCCTGAGAACTAAGTAAGCACTAATAAAGCCCGGAGCAATTGTTTTGTGCGGGCTCAATATTTCTCGTTCAGCCATCCTAACGATGATGTAGTTTCATCTAATGGCTTATATTCCGCCCCTGTCCATCCTTGATAAGCAGAAGCTTTGATCAGTGAGAATATCTGCGGGTAATCCATAGTTCCAGTTCCAGGCTGGTGTCTGCCAGGATAATCGGCAAATTGAATATGCCCGATTTTGTCGGCATATTGTTGAATCAAACGAGCCGTCTCTTCGCCCATCATCTGCATATGATAAATATCATATTGCATTAATAAATCTGGGTGCTTGATTTCATTTAGTATCGCCAACATCTGCTCACTGCTAGAAATAATAAAACCAGGCATATCGACGCTATTGATCGCTTCAAAAACTGTTTTAATACCTAAAGGTGAGAAGGCTTCGAGAGCAAAACGCAGATTTTCTTTAAATGTCTGTTGATATTGCGCCAACCGAGAGATTTCAAAACAGCGGCCAGGCAAGATATTAATAACATCAGGCTTTAGAATCTTTGCATAAACGGTTGCTTCTGCTACAGCCTCACTAAACTGCTGTTGTTTTTCAGGCACGGCCGCTAACCCTTCGCCACCTTGTAATAAGTCATCTGCGGCAACATTAAATAACACCAGTTTTAGTTGCTGTTGATCAAGCTCACGGCGAATCAACTCTGCGCTTAATTCATAAGGAAATTGAATTTCCACCGCGTTAAAACCTTGTTCTTTTGCAGCCTGAAAACGCTGTTGCAAAGGAATTTCAGTAAATAATAAGCTTAAATTTGCGCAAAAACGTAGCATGGAGATAGCCTAAAACTGTAGAGCGGACTTTAGTCCGCTAATGAAGGATATGTATTTTATTTAAGTTGCGGACTAAAGTCCGCTCTACAGGAAATTATTCATCTAACGGATGCTGTTGGATAAATTGGCTCAATTTTGCAAAGTCTTGCAGAGAAATTGTTTCGGCTCTCAGGGTAGGATCAATATCGAGCGCGGTAATATCAAATTCTGTAATTAATTTTTTTAGCGAGTTGCGCAAAGTCTTGCGTCGCTGGGAAAAGGCAGTGGTCACTACGGTATTCAGCATTTTTACCGAATCCACGACGACAGGTGGCTGTTCGTGTGGCACCAGGCGAACGATTGAGGACATAACCTGGGGAGCGGGATTAAAGCTTTCAGGTGGCACATCAAATAGGTGTTCTGTGGCACAGTAATACTGCATCATAATACTTAGCCGGCCATATTTTTTACTGCCTGGACCTGCACAAATTCGATCCACCACTTCTTTTTGCAGCATAAAGGTCATATCGCTAATGCGCGGCGTATTTTCTAGTAAATGAAACATTAGCGGAGTAGAAATATTGTAGGGTAGGTTACCTAATATATGAAGTTTTTCACCGGTTTGCGCGAGGGCTGAGAAATCAAATTTTAAAGCATCTGAGCTGTGGATTGTTAAATTACGGTACTGTGCAAATTTATTCCCCAGTAGCCTAACTAAATCCCTGTCTAATTCAACGACATCGAGTTGCGCGCCGCTTTTTAATAATGGCTCGGTTAACGCGCCTTGCCCTGGGCCAATTTCTACCCAATGTTGCTCCTGGGAATAGAAAAGCGACCCCAGAATATTGTCGATAATATGCTGGTCATGTAAAAAATTCTGTCCAAAACGTTTACGTGCTTTATGTGCCATAGTGTTTGTATTAATAACTGTAGTTAACTTACTTGACTGTTGATTACTGAGCTGGCAGACATCTGTATTGCGCTTTGCAATGCGCAGACTAGGCTACCCACGTCGGCTTTACCCGTACCCGCCAGATCCAGAGCGGTACCATGATCAACCGAACTGCGAACAATAGGTAAACCCAAAGTAATATTGACGGCTTTGCCAAAACCTTTATATTTTAAAACCGGTAATCCCTGATCATGATACATAGCCAATACTGCATCAGCTTTATCCAGGTACTTGGGGGTGAATAAAGTATCAGCCGGTAATGGACCTTGTAAACTAATGCCTTGTTGACGACACAGGTCTAAAGCAGGCTCAATAACTTCAATTTCTTCGCGTCCTAAATGGCCGCCTTCACCCGCATGAGGGTTAAGCCCACAGACGAGGATATGCGGCTTATGCAAGCCAAATAGGCGGCGTAAGTCGGCATCTAATAAGCGAATAACAGTGACTAATGTTTCCTGCGTAATTGCCTTGCTAACTTCTGATAACGGCAAATGCGTTGTTGCCAAGGCGACACGTAAGCCTTCTGTTGCCAGCATCATGACCGGGTGTCCTCCGGTTATTGCCGCGATATATTCAGTATGTCCGCTAAATGCTATGCCAGCATCATTTATAATTCCTTTATGTACAGGAGCTGTGACCATTGCTGAGAATAAACCGGAAAGACAGCCCTGAGTGGCTATTTCGATGGTTTTTAAGACGTAATGACTATTGCTTTTATTTAATAGCCCACAAACGGCTGCTTCGTTTAGTTGGCAGGGTAAAACCGTTAGTGTTCCCGAGATATGTTGTTTGATTTCTTGCTTAGCATTAAAAATATTAATGCTAAGTGGTAAATTTAGTTGTTTTGCACGTTGCAGTAGTAACTCGGGGTCGGCAATTACGACGAGTTCACAAGCGAGTTCATATTGTGCTAGCTGTATGCATAAGTCAGGGCCTATGCCAGCAGGTTCGCCTGATGTTAATGCAATGCGCGGGAGAATTGTGGTCACGGTTATTTTTCAATAATTAAAGAAAGGGAACAAGTCCCTGTTTAGGCATGGACTCGGTCTAGCAATAATATTGTCCAGTAATATAAACAGGAGTGCAATAGCTTTACTATTGCTACGTCTTGAAAGAGAACAAAAGTTCTGCGTCAAACCTCCGCATATAATTAAATCCTCACTCCTTAGTAGAAAAAAGCTAAAGCTTTTTTACACCGGCAGCAATTTGTAAAGGGGAAAAAATAACTGTATTATCTATACCGAACGAACGTTAGGTAGGGATTATGGATTCAAAAGAGCACATTTTACAAACAGCAGTCAGTCTATTTTCCAGGCAAGGGTTTGATGGTGTGTCTATGCGCGATCTAGCCAAATCAGTCAATATGAGTACCTCTGCTGTTTATCACTACTTCCCGAATAAACAAACTTTATATCTGAGCGCGGTACATTTTGCTTTTGCCAAACAGGCCAGTGCCTTTGAGGAAGTTTGGCAGTGCGATCAGTCAGCTGAACAGAAACTGAACAAATTTGTTAGCTGTCTGGCTCGGGTTTTAACCGAAGATGTCGATTTTAGGCGCATCATGCAGCGTGAGTTGCTGGATGCTGATGATGAACGTATGCAGCTACTGGCACACAATGTTTTTCAGGAGCAATTTAGTCAGTTAATGATTGTTGTCGAGCAAATTAGTGGTACCCAGCAGCACGCACACTTTACGGCCTTAAGTGTGATTGCGCTGGTCTGTGACATCATTCAGATGCAACCTTTAAGCAGGCACTTACCTGGCTGGCAAGCCGAACACGAAACGGTTGAATATATAGCAGAGCATGTACTAGATTTATTAATAAGTGGTATTAAAATTCAAGGAAAGTAATGATGAAAAAAAATACGTTTGTAAATCAACTAGGGATGTTTTCCATTAATCATCCCTGGTGGGTTCTATTATTTAGCCTGATCTTTGTTGGGCTGAGCGGTTCTGGGTTGAAAAATCTGGAATTCGTTAATAATTACCGGGTTTTTTTTGGTGAAGATAATCCTCAATTATTAGCGTTTGATGAATTACAAAATACCTATAGCAAAAGTGACAATGTCATGATTCTGGTAGAGCCTGCCAACGGTGATGTGTTTACCAGGGAAAACCTTCAGGCGATAATCGAACTGACAAAGGAAGGCTGGCAATTACCTTATTCCAGTCGTGTGGATTCGATTAGTAATTTTCAACATACCATTGCCGAAGAAGATGATTTGATCGTTGCTGATTTAATTATTCAGCCTTTGCAAATGACCGATGAGCAATTGCAGTACGTTAAGCAGGTTGCCTTAAACGAGCCATTGCTGACAGACCGGTTGATATCAAAAACCGGACATGTCACGGGTGTTAATGTCACCATGCAATTGCCAGGTACCAATCCGATGGAGTCTATGGAAATAGCGGGGGTCGTACGTGAATTGGTCGCTGATTTTAAAGTCAGGCATCCCGATTTAACCCTGCACCTCAGTGGTATAGTGATGATGAATAATGCCTTTGGCGAGGCGGCCATGAAAGATAACGCATCTCTGGTTCCCTTGATGTATGGCATCGTCTTGCTGGTATTGATTGTTTGCTTGCGTTCTTTTACGGCAACATTTAGTGTTATTTTACTCATAGTCTTTTCTATTGTTGCCGCTCTAGGCCTAGCTATCTATGCGGGTGTTAAGCTAACCCCGACCTCATTGATGTCGCCAACCATTATTCTCACCATGGCCGTCGCGGACTGTGTGCATTTGCTGGTGACTTTCTTACACAATATGCGCCTCGGCCATGAGAAAAAGCAGGCGATTCAGGAAAGTCTACGCATTAATTTTCAGCCGATTTTATTAACCAGTGTCACGACTGCGATTGGTTTTATGAGTCTTAATTTTAGCGATGCGCCTCCTTTTAGAGACCTTGGAAATATAGTCGCTTTAGGTGTCATGCTAGCCCTAGTTTTATCGGTGACTTTATTACCTGCATTAATGACCATCTTGCCGGTACGAGTCAAAGCTAAGGAGGAACTAGATAACCCATTTATGAAAGGTCTTGCCGCTTTTGTTATAAAACGCCGTAAAGCTTTGCTTATTGGCAATAGTCTATTGGCTGTGATCTTGATGAGTTTTATCCCGTTAAATGAGATTAACGATGAATTTGTAAAATATTTTGATGAAAGTATCGAGTTTCGTCGTGCGACCGATTTCATGAATGACAATTTAAGTGGTATCTACAACATTGAGATTTCAATTGATAGCGGTTCTGCTGGTGGTATGAATGAGCCTGCTTATCTGGCAAAAGTTGAACAGTTTCAACACTGGCTGGAGCAGCAGCCCGAAGTGGTGCATGTGAATAGTTTTACCGATACCTTTAAGCGCCTGAATAAGAATATGCATGGCGATCAGCAACAGTGGTATGCCTTGCCGGAGCAGCGCGACCTGGCAGCACAGTATTTATTGCTGTATGAAATGTCACTCCCTTATGGGCTAGACCTGAATGATCAGATTAATATTGATAAGTCAGGTATCCGAGTTGTCGCCAGCATGGAAAACCTATCCACCAAGCAAATGTTGGACATAGAGCAGCGCTTACATGACTGGATGGATATGAATTTTAGTGAGTATACGATTAATGCAGCCAGCCCGGTATTGATGTTTTCGCATATAGGTCAGCGCAATATTATCCGCATGTTAATCGGCTCGGTGGCGGCACTGATATTAATTTCCATAATTTTGATTTTTGCTTTCCGCTCAGTGAAACTAGGCCTAATCAGTTTGATTCCTAACTTGATTCCTGCCGGAATGGCGTTCGGTATCTGGGGCCTGGTAGATGGACAAGTGGGACTTGGCTTATCCGTCGTAACCGGTATGACCATCGGTATCGTGGTGGATGATACGGTACATTTTATTAGTAAATATCGCCGCGCTAAAGTTGAAAAAGGCCTGTCCACCGAAGAAGCGGTACGTTATGCATTTTCTACGGTGGGTGTTGCATTATGGGTGACATCATTAGTGTTAGTCAGTGGCTTTACCGTGCTTTCCACCTCGTCATTTTTGATGAACAGTGGTATGGGATTAATGACCGCGATTACTATTGCCGTTGCCCTGTTAATGGACTTTTTATTCTTGCCGCCAATTTTAATGACGCTGGATAAAAAACCCGGCTAATGGTACGCAAACAGTTCTTGTAAAGAAAAATCGACCACGAAACACACGAAGGGCACGAAAAGGTTTAAGAATTATTTCATGTATTCAGTGTCTTTTGTGGTTAAAATTTTTTTGCGTCATATCGTCAAGTAACAAATACTTCTTTAAATATAGGAGCTACAAAAAATGAAAAAAATTATCATCAGTGTATTGTTTAGTTTGCTGCCAGGGCTAGTCTATGCAGAAGACATCAGTGTAGAACCCGCTAGTATAGAGCCAGTGAGCACTGAGCAGATAAGTACTACAGAGATCAGTGCAGAACAGCAAGGCTTTGAAATCATGCAGGAAATGGATGCGCGTGATATGGGCTGGGGGGATATGAACACAGATATGCAGATGATCCTGAAAAATAAAAATGGCGATGAGCATATCCGCAGTTTGCGTTTAAAAACCCTGGAAATGCAAGGGGATGGTGATAAAAGCCTGAGCATTTTTGATACCCCCAGAGATGTTAAAGGCACAGCTTTTTTAAGTTTTACTCATGCGCTGGAAGCTGATGAACAATGGTTATATTTACCTGCGCTTAAACGCGTTAAGCGTATTTCATCCAGTAATAAATCAGGTCCATTTTTAGGCAGCCAGTTTGCCTTTGAAGACTTGACCTCATTTGAGCTTAAAAAATATAAATACAATTATCTACGCGATGAAGTCGTTGATGGAGTGGACAGCTTTGTCGTTGAATTATTTCCACAATATGAACACTCTGGCTATACGCGTAATGTGGTCTGGGTAGACAAAGAGCGTTATATACCCCTAAAAGTTGATTATTATGATCGTAAGAACGCGTTGTTAAAAACCCAGAAATTTATCGACTACAAACAATATCTGGAACAATACTGGCGCGCTGACAAATCAGAGATGCAAAATCATTTGACTGGAAAAAGTACTATCTTGCTTTGGCAGGGTTACGTTTTTCGTACAGGCCTGACCGAGCGTAATTTTGATAAAAATACCTTGAAACGTTCACGCTAATAATCCTCAGAAAAGGTAGTACGCCCCCTTATTTTTTACCATGAAGGACATAAATAACGTGAAGATAGTACTGGTTTTTTCTGCATTTTTGGTTGACGTGTTTCATGCCCTTTTGTCGCGCAATTAATAAGCTAATTATTGGCTCTTCCTTTCCATAGCTTTTCAGACACTTCATGGTAATAAAAGCCGCTTATAACAGACGACAGACAATTAGGTATCGTGTCGTTTCAGCTGTAGTGCTGTGTCTGTTATTGGCCAGACCACTGTATGCATGGGAATTGACAGGCTATGTAGGCATAGAAGACCTGGCCTTTATAGAGCGCCCCCTAGACTCTAGGCAGCACATGAACTATGTCTCCGGAGTCATTGAAGCAGAGCTTTATCATGAATGGGATAATGGCAGTCAGGTATTTGCCTTTGTCCCTTATTTCAGAGGGGCTCAGTATGATAGTAATCGCACCCACTTTGATATACGCGAACTTACCTGGGTCAAAGCTGCAGAAAGCTGGGAATTACGCTTAGGGATACGTGAAGTGTTCTGGGGTGTTACCGAAGCAGTACATCTGGTCAATATTATCAATCAGCGTGATATGGTGGAAAATATTGATGGTGAGGATAAATTAGGCCAGCCGATGATCAACTTCGCTTTTATTCAAGACTGGGGCACCGTTGATTTATTTATCCTACCGGGTTTCAGAGAAATGCCGTTTACGGGTGTCGACGGCAGACCACGGCCTCGGCCGCCGATTGATGGCAATGACGCGGTCTATGATAAAAACGGCTTTGCGCGTCAGGTAGCCTATGCCATACGCTGGTCACATTCCATCGGTGACTGGGACATAGGCCTGTCCAATTTTTATGGTACCAGTCGCGACCCGGTTATTCTTGTGGAAACTGACTCGACAGGGCAGATGCTCAGGCTTATTCCGTATTATCAGAACATTAATCAAACCGGCCTGGATTTACAGGCGACCATAGACAGTTGGCTATTAAAGCTGGAAGCGATTGTGCGGGTTAATGAAACCAGTACCGATTTTGCCACTGTCGCAGGTGTTGAATATACCTTTTTTAATATCGCTGATACAGGTCTGGATATAGGCCTGCTAGCCGAGTACCTCTATGATAGTCGTGGAGTTTTTGCGCCGACTTCCTTTCAAAATGATTTTTTTACCGGCATACGCTTTGCTCTCAATGATGTGCAGGACACCCAGCTTCTGGCGGGTGTGATTGTCGATAGCGAAAGTTATGCACAATTTTACAATATAGAAGCTAGCCGACGATTTTTTGACAATTTTAGACTGGAAGTCGAAGCACGATTTTTTAATGGCGCACAGCCAAACGAGCCTGCCTATGCTTTCCGTAATGACAGCCATTTCCGCTTTGAGCTAAGTTATCATTTTTAGGCTTATTGAAAACACTCATGAATGTCAATATTACCTGTAGGGCGGTGCTTTAGCCCGCCGTTTACCGCTTTACTGAATAGGGGCTTTTTAACTAGCTCATTTAACATTAATATTCTTGATTTATTCATCTATCCAAAATGGGTGTTGCATCATCTACAAAAACCGTAAAGTGATAGTAGAGTCCGTCTTTGGGCAAATAAAAAATACAGACTTTCGTGGATTCCCCCCTGTGTCAGGATAGGTGTTTGATGTGTCAACATTTTTATGAACACACTGTTTATCTGACACGACTAGGGAGCATGCACAACATTTTAAAGGGATGTAAAATGCATCGGGTTTATTTAAAGGTGGTCTGTCGCTTATTGACCTCTATTTCGAGTTGTGAAGAGATGATATTTTTCATGTTTTTTGCGCGAAGTTTTGGTAATATAGGATTGATATTGAAGGCTCAGGGTTTTCCAGCGCACTTTTAGGATATTAAGTCGCATTTAAAAACAGTGACTTATCTGTTTTTTATGAAAAATACTAAAATGGCGGCTTTTGAATCTTCAATCGTTTTATTAGCCGTTATTACATCATAGTATACTGATTTTAAAGGGAAATATTTTTTCCGTTCAAGCGCTAACTACAAAGGTAGAAAAATCATGAAAAATTTAAATATAAAAAAGGTACAACAGGGTTTTACCCTAATCGAACTAATGATCGTGGTCGCGATTATTGGTATTTTGGCGTCGATTGCGATTCCTGCTTACAGTGATTACATTTCACGTACAAGGGCAGCTGCAGCAATGTCAGAATTACTTGCTATCAGAACTGCTGTTTCGTTGTGTCACCAGGAACAAGGTAGTAGTCTTACTGGCTGCTCTTCAGGTGCTTTAGGAGTGCCTACAGCGTTGGTAACAAAGAACATCACAGCAGTCGGATCGGTTACCAACGGTATTATTACTATGACATCTGGTGCGACCACTGCTGCGGGTGTAGCGTTAACAATTCTCGATACACCGACATTCACAGCTGGAAGTGCTACCATGGTATGGACGAATTCTGGGACTATCTGTAACGCAACACGAGGTTTAAAACCTGGGACTGGTGATTGTCCTTAATCCCCCGTCCCATAGAAAAAGGTAAAAGGTTCAAGGGATCAGTTCAAGGTAACTTGATTGTAAATAAACTTTAGTTCAGAAAACTTTTTTTGAATAAAAAACCATCCTGGCATTTATTTATTTGTTTGGGTGGTTTTTTTATGTCTGTCAAAAAAAAGGACCCAAACAACGCAACAAATAGGGTAAAT
>DUBW01000031.1 GCA_012960135.1 Methyloprofundus sp. | reverse complement strand
ACCGCATGAACTTGCTTTATCGCCTTTCTGAACTGATGACGGGTTTTAGCGAGTACCACAAAGTCATCCATATAACGGATATACCAGAGATGCCCTTTACGAATTTCTGCTTCCATCGTCTTATCCAAGGGCGTTAACATGACTGCAGCCAATAGCGGTGACAGACTTCCACTCGCAATCATGCCTTTACCGGAGTTACGCCTATCCGGAAGCGCTAAATACTGCTGAACGATATCTTGGCTGTGTTGACTCACTTGCAGTTTCTTCAACTGGCTCAACAAAACTGCGTGGTCAATGGACTCATAGTAACGCGCGACATCAAACCGAGCTGCGTAGCGAAATTCGGGAATAACCCGAGTCAGTAAGCGTAACGACTTCTTCACTCCCCCATGACCTTTAACATGTGTGCAGTACGCACTGAGTTTTCCCTTGAGTTCACCCGAAATAGTTTCTTTCGCTTGTGAAATAACGCATTTATCGTCAGCACTCCAACGCGCCATGAAGCGTCCATCAAGATTAAAAGTAGCGGGTTGGGTTAGCAAAGGGGTCGGCCTACATGGGCGGTTTACTGAAATCAAGGAGTCTACTACGAATTCATCCAAAACGCGAAATGGACAACTGTCCAAAACTTGCAAAGCTTTCAGCAGAATACAATGATGAGTTTGAACCGCCACTATACAATGTCTGGTCGTACGGCACTCAGCTCGGCTAAGCTTTTGTTTTGGCTGCTCTGCAATCACAAAGCGTAAAACCAATGGGGTCATAAAACCATTGGTTAGACCCCATTGGTTTCATAGATATTGCAAATCACACCAGCTACCACGTTTACCACCATCATAAAGCCTAGCCAGTCCATGACTAAGCAGGCTATCACCGAGGCTTTTACCGTCAATAATCACATTAGCTAGAATACGAAAATACTTACCACGTTGCATATTAGTAAGCTCAATCACTTTAGCGGATCGTAATAAAGCAACGGTATGTTGCTTAGCTATTCTGGCGGCTAACTTCTCAGCTTCACACTTACCCCGCGTTTCAGGCGTATCTATTCCCAGAATACGGATAGGAACACTTTTACCGATAATATCAGGCCAGCCATTAATGTTTACACGGAATGTATCAGCATCGTAAATAGTTCTAACTTCGCTAACGGTGGCATTGCCATATTCGGTGGCATTAACTGAAAAGCTGACTAGAATAAGCAGTATGAACTTTAAAAGCATTATTGAGCATCCTGAAACAATTGAAGAAGCGGTAAATAGATTGCTGACTATTTTAACTGATGCAGAACTTCAGGAAATAAAATCAATGTCTAAAGATGAGTTGGTCTTACTCCATTTTAGTTTAGGTAAAGATATTCGTAATGCGTTTGGACTGAATGGCGATAACGCTGTTTTACTTGGTAAGCGCTGTGCCGATGATGTTTCAGGGGATATTATTGAAGCGTTGTGGGAGAAATTATCAAACTGAACATTCCCAAACAATCACCCCATCCACAACACTAATGGCTGAATCAGGCTCATCGGCATTCAGTAAGGAGAAAGTGTGCTTATTCAAAAGTTCTAATGCTTCAGGTGTATTAGCTGGAACAAACCGCCAGCTCAACGGCTTAGCGCATTCCGTGCTTAATCCGAGTTGAGGATAAGACTTAACCTGCTTATTCAGGATGCCAGCAACAAACGGTAATCCAGTTGTATTGCTCCATACGACCTTTTTAAGCGTGTGCATGTTGCCTAACAAAGCCAGTATAGGTTTATCAGCTTTTGCCAGGTTAATAGCCATCCACGCATCGCGCCTCATATCAATGTCATCTCCAGCCCCATCAATTGCCAGCAGCTTTAAACACGCGCCATTGTTTTTCTGAGCTATCAGGTCATCAATCAAATTTCTAAATGCAGGATGATCAATAATTGATGATATTTCAATGTCTGATACTTTGCCGCTATCAATAACCGACTGCTGATTGCTGTTAATTTCCAGCGCAACCGTAAGGCATGTATTATTTTTGCGGTAACCTTTTATTAAGGATTGAAACAACTTGTAGGATTCAGGGTGTCCGTGAGTTTCACCGACAATGGTGACTGTATTGGGTTTTATCAGGATTTCTGCACCGGCTGAAAAGCTGATGCAGGTAAGCAGCAGGAATTTTAGAAACATGGCGCAATGGTTGCCTATTATATTGAACTAATATCCCAAGAACATTAAGTAAATGGAAGGCTTAGCCAGGCTAGGGTTTTTTGGTAATCAAGATTATATTATAACCTTGATATTCCTCTGACCTCCTGTCGAAGTAGGTTATATTATAACCCACTACCCTAAAGACGTTTTTACCCAGAATTTTACCCACAGAAAATTTAAGCATAAAAAAAGCCTACAATTATCTTGCAAGCCATTGATTCAATTGGTCGGGGCGGCGGGATTCGAACCCACGACCCCCACACCCCCAGCGTGGTGCGCTACCAAACTGCGCTACGCCCCGACATATTGAATTTCTATCTATTTTGAATAGCTAACGAAGGTTAACTATGAGATAAGCCAAAGTTGTATAAAAGATCTATTCGGCTTATCAAGCTTTATTTTAAAATCTCTAAAATATCTTCTAACTCGCCAATCATTTGGCGTATAACCTGCTTGGTGCGACCTGAGTCATCTTTTGCATCATCACTCAGAAGATGTGCTCTGGCACCGCCAATGGTATAACCTTGCTCATATAATAAGGCTCTGATCTGGCGAATTAACATGACATCATTACGCTGATAATAACGCCTGTTGCCACGCCTTTTGACGGGCTCTAATTGCTCAAATTCTTGTTCCCAGTATCTTAATACATGCGGCTTGACGCCACATAATTCACTTACCTCACCGATTGCAAAATAGCGTTTTGCGGGGATGGCAGGCAATTCATTATTATTACTTGGTTCCAGCATAAGCTTCTACTCGCGTTTTTAACTTCTGTCCTGTTCTAAAGGTGACGACCCTACGTGCGGATATAGGAATCTCTTCACCCGTCTTGGGGTTTCTTCCTGGCCGACTACTTTTGTCTCTTAATTCAAACTTACCAAAACCTGAGATTTTTACCTGTTCTCCCTGCTCGAGTGAAGCCTTAATTTGCTCAAAAAAAAGTTCAACCATTTCTTTCGCTTCGCGCTTATTTAACCCAATTTCATCAAATAATCTTTCAGCGAAATCTGCTTTAGTCACTGCCATTTATTCTAATCTCTCAATTTTGCATTTAATTTATTAGATAAAGCGTCTAACACACTGTTAACTATAGCATCAATTTCAGAATCTGTAAGAGTTTGTGTTGCATCCTGCATAATTAATCCTAGAGCAATACTTTTATACCCCTGCTCAACGCCCTGCCCACGGTATATATCAAAGACCATGACCTGTTTAATTAATTTTTGCTGACAGTCATCTATACACTTTTTAACCGCCTCAAATGACACTTCCTCTTCAATTAATAAGGCTAAATCACGGCGAACTGATGGAAATTTCGACAAACTGCTAAATACTGGGACATTACGCTCCAATAACACTGTCTGCGATAGCTCAAACAAAAATACATTGCCATCAAAACCCAGTTGTTTTTCCAGTGTAGGATGTAACATGCCTAACCAGCCTAGAGACTGCCCTTGCATAGTCAGTATTTCTGCACTTTGGCCAGGATGTAATGCACTATGTTTTGCCGAAACAAACTTTATTTCTCGTCCCGTTAGTGCACAGATCGCTTCAACATCGGCTTTAATATCATAAAAATCGACTTTGCGCACTTTCTCACCCCATTGCTCAGGGTTAACTGACCCTAGTGCAATACCAGCCAGCATTTTTTCTTGCTTATCAACCTCTATCCCCAAAAAGCGTTGCCCGGCTTCAAACAAACGTACTCGCGTATGCTGTCGCTTAGTATTATAGGCCGCTGCCTGTAGCAGGCCACACCAAAGCGTAGTCCGCATTACTGCTAGTTCTGATGAAATAGGATTTTGCAGTTTTATATAAGCATCCTCTGGTACTAGCTTTTTTTGCAGATCTTCATCGACAAAACTGTAGGTAATCGCTTCCTGATAATCACGACCTACCAGTAAGTCTTTAATTTGATCTATCTCTAAAACAGCTTCAGGTGCCTGGCTTAATGCAGAGCGCATTAAGAGGCTGGTTTGTGGCAAGTTGTTATAGCCATAAACACGCCCAAGCTCTTCAATTAAATCCGCTTCTATTGCGATATCAAAACGAAAGCCTGGTGGTGTTACCTGCCAGCCTTCAGCATCTTTTACTACTGCCATACCTAAACGCTGCAAAATACCTTCAACTTCTGTTTCAGCTAGTGCAACACCTAGAATTCGTTTAATTCTTTGTTCGCGTAAAGTCACTGCAGGACGTTGTGGCAAATATTCTTCCGCTACGACTTCTGTAATTGCACCAACACTGCCCCCCGCTATCTCGACAATCAACTGTGTCGCACGCTCTATTGCTCTGCTTTGCATCTCGGCATCAACACCGCGCTCAAAGCGATGTGAAGAGTCGGTATGTAAGCCATAATAACGCGCTTTACCCATCATAAAGCTGGGATTAAAAAACGCACATTCCAGAAATATATCTTGTGTACTGTCTGATACGGCTGACTCACTGCCACCCATAACACCTGCAAGTGCCAATGCTTTTTCAGCATCTGCAATAACTAGCGTTTCGCTATTGGCTTTAATTTCCTGATCATTTAATAGACTGAACGCTTCATCTGCGTGCGCTAAACGAACTTCAATTCCACCAGATAATTTTGCGGCATCAAATGCATGTAATGGCTGACCCATTTCCAAAAGCACGTAGTTTGTGACATCGACAATAGGTCCTAAACTTCTTAAACCAGAGCGACGCAAACGTTCCTGCATCCATAACGGTGTTTCTGCGGTTGCATTCACACCTTTAATTAAACGCCCCAGGTAACGCGGACAAGCTTCGGGTGCACTGATCTTTACAGCTAGCGTTTCTTGATGCTCAATCGCGAGAGGATTAATCTCTGCGATATTAAATTCTAGTTCATTTAATAGCGCGACTTCTCGGGCAACACCTTCAACACTTAAACAATCCGCGCGGTTAGGCGTTAAATCAACCTCAATCAACTGATCGTCCAAGGATAAATATTCACGAATATCATTGCCCACGGGCGCATCGGCGGCTAATTCCATTAAGCCATCTGCATCTACAGCCAGACCCAGTTCTTTTTCTGAGCACAACATGCCAAATGACTGCTCACCGCGTAATTTTGATTTTTTAATTTTAAAATCACCCGGTAATACAGCACCAATCAATGCTGCGGGTATTTTTAGACCTTCCCGCACATTACTAGCACCACAGACGATTTGTAATGGCTCATCTGCACCCACTTCAACCTGACAAATTCTTAATTTATCAGCATCGGGATGCGCCGTAACCGACACTACTTGCGCGACGACAACGCCGCTAAATTCGGCAGCAGCAGGATTGACTGAATCAACTTCCAGACCTGCCATGGTCATCTGTTCGACTAGCGCCTGAGTATCAATTGCAGGATTTACTAATTCTCTTAACCATGCTTCACTAAATTGCATTATTCAATCCTCCCTTAATTAAATTGCTCAAGAAATTTAAGATCATTTTCAAAAAACAGTCTTAAATCATTGATCCCATAACGCAACATAGCAAGTCGCTCAACGCCCATACCAAAAGCAAATCCGGTAAAGTCTTCGGTATCGATATTCACTGCTTTAAACACTTCGGGATGTATCATGCCGCAACCCATGACTTCTAACCAGCCGGTATGGCTACAAACACGACAACCTTTACCATCACACATCACACATTCAATATCCACTTCTGCTGAAGGCTCGGTAAACGGAAAATAAGAAGGTCTAAAGCGTACTTGTATATCTTTTTCAAAAAAGGCTCTTAAAAATTCATAAACTACGCCTTTTAAATCAGCAAAGCTGACATTTTCATCTACTAGAAAACCTTCTACCTGATGAAACATCGGTGTATGGGTAACATCGGAATCACAGCGATAAACGCGACCCGGCGCAATGACTTTTAAGGGCGGCTGAAATTTTTCCATCGCCCGTACCTGTACGGGGGAAGTATGTGTTCTCAACAAGGTATGTGCATCGAAATAGAAAGTATCGTGCATCGCCCTGGCAGGATGATGTGAGGGAATATTTAGCGCTTCGAAATTATGATAATCATCTTCAATTTCCGGACCTTCTTCTACCTTAAACCCGACACTGGAAAATATTTTCGCGATACGTCTTAATGTCAGTGTTACCGGGTGCAGACCAGCAACAGATTGGCCTCTCCCTGGCAAAGTTACATCGATTGTTTCACTGGCTAAGCGGGCATCGAGCTCCGCTTGTTGTAAAGCAGTCTTCCGGTCTTCCAGCGCTTTCTGAAAATCGGCTTTCACTTGATTGATCGCTTGTCCAGCGGTACGGCGCTGGTCAGGGTCTAGTTTGCCGAGTTCTTTCATCTGTAAGGTGAAAGAACCTTTTTTACCCAGATACTGGACACGGATCTGATCTAATGTTTGTAAATCGTTAGCTGCTGCAAGCTCTTGTAACGCTTGTGCAAGAATCTCTTCGAGGGTCGCTGACACGGCTCTTTCGCTTATATTAATATTTGGTAAAAAGAAAGGAGAAATATGTACGAAATAACTTAATATTCAGTAGCTTATAGATTTTAAACCGCACTACTTTACTTTATTTCGTACCTATTTTGTAGCAAAAAAAAGGGCTTTACAGCCCTTTTTCAATCCTTTCACTAAACCTAGATAAATCAGTTACTCACGATTTCTAGCACTAGCTTTTGATTCCACAGCACGTCAAAAAAACACCCACTTAACCTAAGGGTGAAGCGAAGATTTTTTTAAAACACCGTGAAACGAATAGCCTGTACTACAAATTCGCGTTCAACTAATTTTTCTAGGTTAAAGAATAATAATATTCTTTATAACGGACTCTGATTTGCTTTGGCAATTTTTGCAATTTCAGCAAAAGCATCCATATCGCGCACTGCGATATCTGCTAATACTTTACGGTCAATAGCAACATTTGCTCTGGTTAAACCATTAATCAAACGGCTGTAAGATATATCACACATTCTTGCTGCCGCATTGATACGCACGATCCATAAAGCACGGAAAGTACGCTTCTTGACCTTACGGTCACGGTAAGCATATTGACCTGCTTTGATAACCGCTTGTTTAGCAACGCGATAAACACGGCTACGTGCGCCGTAGTATCCTTTTGCTTGCTTTAGAATTTTCTTATGTCTTGCTCTGGCAGTTACGCCACGTTTTACTCTGGCCATTCTCTTCTCCTAGATTAGCTGTACGGTAACAAACGCGCAGTCATGCGCACATCTGATTGATGAAGAGTAGCGGCTTTGCGCAACTGTCTTTTTCTTTTAGTCGATTTTTTAGTCAATATGTGGCGACGATGTGACGCTCCACATTTAAAACCGCCATTTGCTGTACGCGTAAAGCGTTTTGCAGCACCACTATGGCTTTTCATTTTTGGCATTTATTTTCTCCGATATAATATAAAAAAACACGTCCCTGATATAAAAACCCAGCAAGGCAAAATGCACCGGCCCGACTGAATTGATAACACTACTATTCCTAATAGTAGCAACAATTCAATTCCCCCACTCTATACATCACTGCAATTAAGTTAAGGAAAAATTATAGGACGTGCTAAGCCACGAAGCGCATCTTTCAGCAATTGCTGCGCTTCCTGTCCTCAGTCCATCCTATCTTTTAATAAAGTCTATTTTTTCTTTTTAGGCCCTAGAACCATCACCATCTGGCGACCTTCCATTTTTGGAAATTGCTCGACAGCTGCCAGTTCTTCCAGGTCTTTTTCCACTCGCTTAAGCAGTTCCATACCAATTTCTCTATGCGCCATTTCTCTACCACGAAAGCGTACGGTAATCTTGGTTTTATTCCCTTCTTCCAGAAACTTGATTAAATTACGCAACTTAACATTGTAATCACCAACATCTGTGCCAGGTCTGAATTTAATTTCCTTAACCTGAATCTGCTTTTGCTTTTTCTTGGCCATCGTCATTTTTTTATTCTGATCGAATAAAAATTTGCCGTAGTCCATAATCTTACAAACTGGAGGATCCGCGTTTGGCGAAACTTCAACCAAATCCATATTTGCTTCAGCAGCTAGATGTTTTGCTTCACTTAACGAAACAACACCACCTTGCCCTTCTGGCAAACCTGAAACCCTGACACGTCTTGCAGTAATTGCATCATTTAAACGCGTTGCATCTTTTTTAGAAGCGATACCCTATTCCTCCGGTTACTAATTTACTTTCTTTGCTCAATTTCTTGTTGCAGTCGCTGGACAAAATCATCGACTGAAAAACTACCCAAGTCATCACCTTTCTGCGACCTTACTGTCACAGTTTGATCTTCTAATTCTTTATCACCAATAATTACAAGATAAGGAACGCGTTGCATAGAATGCTCGCGAATTTTAAAGCCTATCTTCTCATTTCTCAAGTCAATTTTTGCTCTAAAACCTTGTTTTTCCAATTCCGTATAAACTTGCCCTGCATAATCATCGTGGCGACTGGCAATATTCAAGACCACAACTTGTTCCGGTGACAGCCACAAAGGCATAGTCCCAGCATGCTGTTCAATTAAAATCCCAATAAATCGCTCTAAAGAACCCAGTATTGCCCGATGCAACATCACTGGCACTTGCTTGGATCCATCTTCAGCAATAAAACTGGCGTCTAGGCGCCCAGGCATCGAAAAATCAACTTGTATCGTGCCACACTGCCAGACACGTTCCAGACAGTCTTTTAAAGAAAATTCAATTTTAGGCCCGTAGAAAGCGCCCTCTCCTGGCTGTAATTCCCAGTCCAACTCTTTATTATTTAGAGCTAGTTCCAACGCTTTTTCTGCTTTGTCCCAGACTTCATCAGAACCAACTCGTTTGTCAGGACGGGTAGATAATTTAATGAGTACATCTTCAAAGCCAAAATCCTTATAGACTTCAAATAATAAATCGATAAAAGTCGATACCTCATCCTGAATCTGATTTTCAGCACAGAATATATGCGCATCATCCTGCACAAAGTTGCGCACCCGCATTAAGCCGTGCAAAGTACCCGAAGGCTCATTACGATGACAAGAACCAAATTCAGCCATCCGCAACGGTAAATCTTTATAACTTTTTAAACCCTGATTATAAATCTGCACATGGCATGGGCAGTTCATCGGTTTAATTGCGTAATCACGATGTTCAGAATGAGTGGTGAAAATCATGTCACCAAACTTATCCCAGTGACCCGACCTCTCCCATAAACTCCGATCTACCAGCTGCGGTGTTTTTACTTCACCATAGCCATGCCCACGTAATTTATCGCGTATGTATTGTTCAACCTGCTGATAAATAGTCCAGCCTTTTTCATGCCAGAAGACCATACCCGGCGCTTCTTCCTGAGTATGAAAAAAGTTCAACGCTTTAGCTAGTTTACGGTGATCACGCTTCTCAGCTTCTTCCAGGCGGTATAAATAATCTTTTAGCTCTTTTTTATCACTCCATGCTGTACCGTAAATACGCTGCAACATTTCATTATCAGAATTACCTCGCCAATAGGCTCCAGCAATTTTCATTAACTTGAAAGCCTTTAATTTACTTGTACTCGGCACATGCGGCCCGCGGCAAAGGTCAGTAAAGTCGCCTTGTGTATATAAAGATAAGTCCTCATTACTAGGAATAGACTCGATAATTTCAGCCTTGTAGTCTTCGCCTAGACCACGAAAAAACTTAACTGCTTCATCTCTGGAAACAACAGAACGCGTGATTTCAAGATTACTCGCAACCAGCCGATTCATTTCCTTTTCTATTTTCTTGATATCCTCAGGTGTAAAAGGACGCTCGTAGGAAAAGTCATAATAAAAGCCGTTTTCAATAACCGGCCCAATAGTCACCTGCGCTTCCGGAAATACTCTCTTCACAGCCTGAGCCAGCAAGTGCGCAGTGGAATGGCGAATAACTTCTGTACCCTCAGCATCTTTAGCTGTGACGATTTGTAATGTCGCATCGTTTTCGATCACTGTACTTGCATCGACCAGAACACCGTCAACACGCCCCGCTAACGTTGCTTTTGCCAGTCCAGAACCGATAGACTGCGCAACAGACATCACTGTTACAGCTTCATCAAATTCACGTTTGGACCCGTCAGGCAAAGTTATTACTGGCATACAACCCTTTCTCGTACATATAAAATAAAAAAAGCACTGCTTAAGCAATGCTTTCTCTTCCTGCTCCCTAAAGCCGAAAGAACGTTAATATAAGGATTATACAGGCTATTTTAAATGTTTGTAAACATATACTTAAGTGTTAATACAAATAATGACGACTCAAAATTAAATTCCAACGGATAAGACTACGCGCAATAAATAAATTTCATAGAACCCAGGGAATAAAAAAACTTTAGCTTTTTTCTAATAAAGCTAAAGTTATTGCACTCCTGCCTACACAACCTGTCCGGCACACCATCCTGAAGCCCACGCCCATTGAAAATTATAGCCCCCTAACCAACCTGTAATATCCAGCGCTTCTCCCACAAAATAAAGCGCTGGCACTTGATTTGCTTCAAGGGTTTTAGACGAAATAGCATGACAATCCACTCCGCCCAGAGTTACTTCTGCGGTTCGATAACCCTCTGTACCATTAGGTTTAATTGTCCAGTGATTAAATTGCTGCGCAATTTGCTGAATTTGTTTATGTGACAGGTCTAGCACAGACAGCTCCAGCATGTCCTCTTGCAGAAAGGTTGATACCAGGCGCTTTGCTAATCTGTGTGCTAAATAGTTTTTTAGCTTCAGCTTAATCTTCTCTTGTTGCGCCTGCAATAATTGCTGCTGCAAATCAAGACCGGGCAATAGGTTGATAACTAACTCTCCACCCTCCTGCCAATAAGAGGACATTTGCAAAGCGACAGGACCACTTAACCCGCGATGGGTAAACAATAGGTTTTCAGTAAAACTTTGGCAGGCATTGCTGATGGTCGCCACCAGCGCGAGACCTGACAACACTGCAAATTTTTCTTTATCTTCTACGTGTAAAGTAAATGGCACTAGGCCTGCACGTGTCGGCTGTACTTTGATATCAAATTGCTCTGCTATCTTATAAGCGAACGGAGTGGCTCCCATTTTTGGAATAGATAAACCGCCCGTTGCTATAACCAGCGATTGAGTGTGAATTTCCTGGGCTTTAGTTTTAACCATAAACCCTGATTCCGCATGCTTCTTAATGCTTTGAATATCTGCCTTTAACTGAATATCAACCCCGACTTTATCACATTCACTTAGTAACATATTTAAAATATCGCGGGCACTCTCATTACAAAATAACTGCCCATGCTCACGCTCATGATAGGGAATATTTTGTGCATGAATCATTTCCAGAAAATCCCATTGCGTAAACCGGCTGAGAGCCGATTTACAGAAGTGAGCATTTTCAGAGATAAAGTTTTCCGCTTCGACCGTGTAATTGGTAAAGTTGCATCGCCCGCCTCCGGACATCAGAATTTTCTTGCCGGGCTTATTCGTAGCTTCCAGGACTAACACGCGTCGCTGCCGTTTGCCTGCTTCTATAGCACACATCAACCCTGATGCACCCGCACCAATAATAATTACATCAACTTCAAGCATATTCAACACTAATACAACATAAATTAGAAGCGGGGTTTTGAGCCCCGCATAAGTTCATGCGGAGCTCAAGACCCCGCTTCCTGATCGTTACTACGCCACCCGTTTAATGCTCTGAAGCTATGTGCATCAAGGCTGTTTTAGACTCAGCATCAATGAACCGCCGGCATTAACCAGGCGCAGTTGATTCGCCCGAATTTGATAGTGCGTCACTTGTGTTAGGCCCTGCAATATCTGTTGCTCCTGAGTCATTAAATCTTTTTCAGGACAAAGCTTACGCGTACTGCTTACCGGACCTATTGTTAATTCACTAGCATTGACTTGATAACTAGCAGTTAATGCATTACAACCGCTATCTCCCTGTAACTTGCCATCCTTAAATTGCAAGTTCGCTTTGCCCGTATGCGCATTATTTATTACGCCCCCAGTGCCATTATTGATACCCGTTACCTGCCACGCTGTTTGCTCTAATGTTAAAGGAGGCAGGTTCTGAAATATTAACCTCACTTGTCTACGTGTATCTAATAATTGCAATTTACTTTCTTGCAGCAGAAAGAAATTAATATCAGCCAGGTTTTTTAAATATTGATACTCTTGCGCCGCTATCTTCTCGGGGCAAACCATCATTGTTAAGCCCGGCTGAGAAATTTGCACACCTTCCCCACCCATTAACTGATAGCTACCGAAGTAACGGTTACAGCCGGTACTACCGCCTACCCGCCCCTCTGCAAATTCAATGCTCGCCGGGTTATCTGGCAATGCAGGCTGCATCCCTTGCTCGGTTAAATAGCTACGCAATTGCCATTGATCAGCCGATAATGGGTTGTGCATTGCCTCTCCTCCCTGCATGCCTTTGTCTGTCGTTGCGCTTATTGAGCGCATATTAGGAGGCTCTATTAATTGCTCTGCCACCGTGTTATTAGTCGGTGTAGTCGTACTGCAGCCTTGTAATAATATTAGACTTAATAATATCTTTTTTTTCATAACTGTTCTTCTTTTGTGTTAAATACTGATTTTGTTGTCTTTTGCTCTATTTCTAACGGGGTATTACTGCGCTATTAATGCGACCTAAAATCTCCCCTAGTCTAATAAACCTGTCCTATAAAAAGGCATTTTCCCATCTTTAATCGTATTTATTACCAGTGACCGATGCGCATAAGCTTCCGCACCCAGTACCCTTCATATCGTCTATCAAGTTCATGCTTTTGCCAATTTGGCATTGGAATTACTAATAGCAGTAGAATCCCAGAGACTCTCAACGAGCAGAAGTTTTTCAGATAGCCCCAACCTGCCGACTTCATCTTTTATTTGTTCTGGTCTCATTTGATCGCCCTATTTTTGCTAATTAAAATTTATTTTTCTCATTTTTTAACAAAACGATTGCGTCACTGACTCACAAAAAATTGGCCGGTTTTATTAAACCATTACAGTCAATCCAAAGAAACTTAAATATACCCTCCATATCAGAGAGTTTTATTTTGCAAAAATCGGCGCAATAGATCCAGTGAATAAATCGCTGCCTGATTTTGTTTGCGCGCTTTAGATCCCACAATTGACCGCTGACTATGTACTACGCCAGCGGGAGTCAGTAACAAGCTAAAGAGTATAAAACTTAACTCTTTTTGTTGGAATTGCTCGGCATTACCTGCATACAACTGCACCAGGACTAAATCAGTCCCATCTTGTTGCTGTATATTTTGCGCTATGCCTAAGGCAATATCTTTATATTCAGCAATAGGTTGGTTTTCAGTTTGCTGCTGTAATGACTGTTTATAAACGGAGCTTATCAACCAAGACTGGGCAATGCATTTTGCAGCCATTAAGCCTTGGGAAGCTGTTTCCTGTATCGATAAGTTATATTTTTGCTGCTGCATTAACTTACTGATCACCTCAACAAGATCCCCCTGATGCCCATCCAGACCATCTATAGCAAAGATATAATCACCAATATTTTCGGCAAGCTGATTAACAGTCTTTCTAACTAGTTCTTGTTCAGCATCAGCCAGGAAAATTAGTTTGGTCTGCACTTCATCAACAGCTGCACGAAAGCTTAGCTGAACGCTATCAGGTAATGCCGTAGTATTGAGTTTTTCCTGTAAATCCGCTTCACCAATGCCGACTGAGCGCAAAGTAATCAACTGCCCTGGCTGTACGGAAAAACGCTGCGTCAACTGTTTAGCAATGTGCGCATCGAACATATGTTTCATTTCGTAGGGCACACCAGGCACAAAGACAAACCAGCAGCGATTATGTTGTACTGAAAAGCCCGGCGCCGTGCCCCATTCATTATCGATACGCAATGCACCTTGCGGGAAAAAAGCCTGCTTGCGATTGCTATCAACCATTTCACGTTTGCGATAGCTAAAATATTGGGTGATTTGTTCTAGCGCTACAGTATCTAGTTGCAGAGGTTTAGAGAAGGATTCAGCCACTGCCTGGGCGGTCAGGTCATCGATGGTTGGCCCCAGGCCGCCCGTACAAATACATAAATCAGCACGTAAGGAAATATCCTGGAGCAGATTTTTTAAATCTGTTAAATTATCGCCAACTGCGCTATGCCTCTTAACGACAAAGCCCATTTGTACCAGTTTTTGCGATAGCCAGGCCGCATTAGTATCGACGGTCTGGCCACTGACGATTTCTTCACCTTGAGAAAATATTTCTGCTATTGTTTGCATCAATACTCGCCAGTTTAACTCAGCCTACGCAGGCTCTAGCTTAATAGACAGCATATTATCCAGTGCAATTTTGGCATTTTTTGCTTCATGCTCGGCAACGGTAATGCGATTGACCACATGACCGGCAACTAGATTTTCCAGTATCCAGGCCAGATGTTGTGGATCGGTACGGAACATGGTTGAACACATGCTTAACACCGGTGACATAAAGTGTACATTTTTACCCTCACCCTTACATTCATCATGTAAGCGATTAACCAGGTTCAATTCGGTTGCCACTAACCAGCGGGTATTTGGCTCGGCTTCGCGGATAATTTTTAAAATGACCTCGGTAGAACCAATATAATCAGCTTTTTGACACACTTCAAAGCAGGCTTCTGGGTGGGCAATGACGTTTGTTTCAGGGTAGCGCTCTAAAAATGCATCGATCTGTTCCGGTTGAAAAACCTGATGTACAGAACAGTAACCACCCCAGAGAATCATTTTTGCCTTGCGGATTTTCTCTTCTGTCAAGCCACCCAGCGGCTTGGAAAAATCCCAGACGACCATTTCATCCAGCGGGATACCCATATTAAAAGCAGTATTGCGGCCTAGGTGCTGATCGGGAAAAAACAGTATTTTTTCCCGCTGGGCAAAACTCCATTCAAGAATTTTCTGAGCATTGGATGAAGTACAGACGATACCCTGATGTTCGCCACAAAAGGCTTTTAAATCTGCGGCTGAATTAATATAAGTCACCGGTGTGACTTCATTTTCAACATCAATCACCTGCGCCAGTTCATCCCAGCAGCGCTGCACATTGACCTTATTCGCCATGTCAGCCATAGAACAGCCTGCGGCTAAATCTGGCAATATAGATATTTGCTCTGGGCGTGACAAAATATCAGCCACTTCTGCCATAAAATGCACACCGCAAAAAACGATATATTCTGCATCGGATTCAGCAGCTTCTCTAGAAAGCTTTAACGAATCGCCCGAAATATCCGCATGTTGAAATACTTCATCACGTTGATAATGATGCCCTAAGACAATACAGCGATTACCTAGTGTTGCTTTGGCTTGCTGTATTTTTATGGCACATTCTTCATCGGAAAGTAGTGCGTAATTCTGAATGGGTAATGCAGTCATAAGTCAGGTTAGATTTTATTATCCTAGAAACAACAGCTTAAAAAAATGTCAGGTTACGTTAATTAAGCTTCCTCTTTAACAACAGGTTTAAACAATTTAATATGCAATTCTTTTAATTGCGCTGCATTAACCATTGTCGGTGCATTGACTAAAGGACAAGCTGCCGATTGGGTTTTAGGAAAGGCGATCACTTCGCGAATTGAACTTGAGCCGGTCATTAACATAACTAAACGATCCAGACCGAAAGCCATACCACCATGCGGAGGACAGCCATATTTTAAGGCTTCCAGTAAGAAGCCAAACTTATCATTTGCTTCCTGTTCAGCAATACCCAGAATATCTAAAACAGTGGACTGCATGCCTGTCTTATTAATACGAATTGAACCACCACCGACTTCAGTACCATTGAGCACCAAATCATAGGCGCGTGATAAAGCGGCACCCGGATCAGCTTTTAATTCTTCCTCTGAACAGCTAGGCGCAGTAAAAGGGTGATGAATAGCATTCCAGCGATTCGCTTTTTCATCCCATTCAAACATAGGAAAATCAACAACCCAGAGCGGCTTCCAGTCACCTTCTAGCATGTCTAAATCCAGGCCAATTTTAACTCGTAAAGCACCGATTGCTTCGTTAACAATATTGGTTTTATCTGCCCCAAAGAAAATCAGGTCACCTGTCTGTGCGCCAGTTTTCTCCAGCACTGCTTCCCATACTTCAGCCGGGGCAAATTTAACAATTGGTGATTGCAGACCTTCTAGTCCGCCATCACGATCATTGACTTTAATATATGCCAGACCTCGAGCGCCATAAATACTCACATACTTAGTGTAAACATCAATGTCTTTACGGCTGAGTTTAGCCCCCCCTGGAATACGCAAGGCAACTACGCGTCCTTTAGGGTCATTTGCTGGGCCGGAGAAAACTTTAAACTCAACGTCTTTCATTTGCTCGGCAATATCTACCAATTCCAATGGAATACGCAAGTCAGGCTTATCAGAGCCAAAGCGAGACATCGCTTCTGCATACGTCATACGCGGGAATGGCTTGCCTAGGTCAACATCAATCACTTCTTTGAATAAATTACGCATCATATTTTCCATGATAGTCATAATTTTATCTTCATCCATAAACGATGTTTCTATATCCAGCTGGGTAAATTCAGGCTGTCTGTCCGCACGTAAATCTTCATCACGGAAGCATCGTACCACTTGGTAATAGCGGTCCATACCGGCCATCATCAACAATTGTTTATATAATTGCGGTGATTGCGGCAAAGCGAAAAATGAATGCTGATGGGTACGGCTAGGCACTATGTAATCACGTGCACCTTCAGGCGTTGCCTTAGTCAAGATAGGCGTTTCCATTTCGAAGAATTCCTCGGCATCCAGAAAATTACGCAAGTTACGCGTGACATCACGGCGTACTTTCATTTTCTCTAGCATCGCCGTTTTACGCAAGTCGATATAACGATAGCGTAAGCGCATTTCTTCGTTGACTTCTATCTCGCTTTCAATCGGGAACGGTGGTGTTTCTGACTCGTTCAAAACCTCTATATTGCTGGCCAAAACTTCAACTTCGCCAGTTGCCATATTAGAGTTAATCGTGCCCTCGAGACGATCCCTGACGATGCCCTCTACACGCAATACATATTCGCTACGCACGCTTTCGGCAATCGCAAAGGCTTCTGTCGTTTCAGGATTAAACACCACCTGAACCAATCCTTCGCGATCTCTTAAATCAATAAAAATAACACCGCCATGATCACGTCTTTTATGTACCCAGCCGCACAGCGCAACTGATTCACCTAAGTTATCTTTGTTTAATTCTCCGCACTTATGGGTACGCATAACTCTTTTCTCTATTTATTAAATGTTTATTGGGCTTGTCGATGCGACTTAAGCGTACCGACAACTATTATTTTTAGCTGGATATCTATGCCATTATCCAGTTTTACTAGATTTGGCAGCGGGCGCAGATTTTTCACCGGCAACATTTTTCTTATTACCGCTCTTAAAATCTGTTTCGTACCAGCCACTACCTTTTAACCTAAAGCCTGCCGCCGAAATTTTTTTCTTTAATTCTGGTTCATTACAGCTAGGGCATGTTACCAGCGGCTCTGCACTCATTTTTTGTAGGGCTTCATGCTCATTTCCACAGGATTGGCACTGATATTCATAAATTGGCATTTGCTACTCCGTTAAAGAGGGAAATAAGTAAAAATATGGAGACTCATTTGCTTTTTTTCAATAAGCAAATCAAAATTAACCGAGTATTTTAATAATAAGCTGCTATACAAGCAAGAAGCAGCGAACACATCATCCTAAAAAAATCAATTGAGCATGGAATTATAGTGCACGGTATTGCTTTCAAAGTGCTTTAAAAAATCTTAGCTTCACCCATAGGTTAAGCGGGTGTTTTTTTAAGTACTGTATAATCAATATCTTGCGCTAGAAACTATGAGCAACTGATCTTTCTAGGATCATACAAAAGACTTTCTTTAAGGCGATTCCTAATGCAACAACTAACTCTGACTCAACCTGATGACTGGCATTTGCATGTACGCACCGGCGACATACTAAAAACAGTGATCAATCATACCGCTAGGCAATTTGCACGCGCCATCATCATGCCCAACCTACAGCCACCGGTGACTAATGTTGCTCAGGCTTTAAGTTACCAACAGGAGATTCAACAGGCAACTTCCAGCGAATATAAATTTACTCCATTGATGGTGTTGTATCTAACCAATACCACCACTGTTGAAGATGTCCGCCAGGCGAGTCTGTCACCTGCCGTACATGCGTTTAAACTCTATCCCGCTGGTGCAACGACCAATTCTGATCAGGGTGTGACTGATCTAAATGCTATTTTTCCGGTACTTACGGCAATGGAAGAGCTCAATGTGCCGTTGCTGATCCATGGCGAAGTCACTGCTCCGGAAATAGATATTTTTGATCGGGAGCGCGTGTTTATTGAGCAAAAGCTCAGTGTTATTCACCAGAATTTCCCTGCTCTCCGTATCGTACTAGAACATGTCACCACCAGTGACGCTGTGCAGTTTGTGCAACAAGCCTCGAACAATATTGCCGCAACTATTACGCCTCAGCACCTGTTATACAATCGCAATGCTATGTTAGTCGGCGGCATCAAGCCACACTATTATTGCCTGCCGATACTTAAACGGGAAGCCCATCGAGAGGCTTTAGTTAAAGCCGCTACTAGTGGCAGTCCAAAATTCTTTTTAGGTACCGATAGCGCACCGCACTTTACCCATCTTAAAGAAAACAGCTGTGGTTGTGCCGGATGTTATTCTGCCTATGCGGCGATTGAGCTCTATACTGAAGCATTTGATGCCGCGGGAGCATTAGACAAGCTGGAAGGTTTTGCCAGTTTTTATGGTGCTGATTTTTATCAGCTCCCGCGAAACACCCGGCAAATCACTTTAGAAAAAACAGACTGGCAAGTACCTGTCGATTATCCTATTGCAGATAAATCTCGATTAACACCGCTTAAAGCGGGCGAAACATTGCACTGGAAATTGCAGGCACCGATAGCATAATCCAGCACATCCCATATTTTTCACTATGAAGAACATGAATGAATGCTTATTAGCATTAAGTGATGCGTGTATATAGATGGCCTAGGCAATCTGGAAGCAGGGGCTTTAGCCCCCGCTTCCAGAATTTATTCCAGCTCTAGATATAAATCTTCGCCCAGGTCTTCGCCATCCATGCCTTCAACATCTAGTGATTGTGCTGCGCCATCGCTAATTAAGTAATCTCTACGCTGCATATAGGCAGAGCGGAAAAAGATATAGCGGTCTACTGCTGCTTCTGAAGCAACGGCTTCTGCTCCTAAGAAGTCTGCTCTAACATCGATAATTTCTATCGTGCGCAAACCAACCGAAAGCCCCGTAGACAGAGCGGTACTTCCAAAAAACAAGGTATATGTCAAAGGATGTAAAGCTGTATCACCTATATATCCACCCACTCCTCGTACAGAACTAGGTCCCAGCAGCGGAATCACAACATAAGGCCCTCTGGGCACTCCCCATACGGCTAGAGTTTGCGCGAAGTCTTCTTCATGTTTGGGTAAATCAATCATGGTCGCGACATCAATAAACCCCCCAATACCAACAGTGCTATTGACCAGAAACCGCGCTGTATCCATACCTCCCTGTTTGGGTTTTGCCTGTAAAAAACCATTAACACTGACACTGATGTCTTTTAAATTAGAAAAGAAGTTACTGATACCAGTATCTACAAACTTAGGCGTTATCCATTGGTAGCCCTTGGCAACTGGCTTTAAAACAGCTTTATCGACTTGGTCATTGCATGACAAAATAACCCGATTCATTCCTTCCCAGGGATCTGCAGGGTCCGGATGAGGGACTGTCGCACAGGCCTGTAATATTGACAGAAGAATTCCGCCGAGAACCAGATGATATTTACTTTTTTTATTTATCATTACTTATCTAAATTCTAGCTAAAAGTTTATACATACAAAAACTTCGCGTAACATAGCATATTTTTTACCTGAAAATTTAATATTTAGCACCATGGAATCAGTTGAGCATCCATTAAATGAGCGATTTAGAGGTTATCTACCTGTGATTGTTGATATAGAAACAGCAGGATTTGATGCTAACAAGAATCCACTGCTAGAAATCGCCGCTGTAATTGTGGAATATGATAGCAATCAACAACTGCACATTACCGAAAGTCATGCCGCCCATATTATCCCGTTTGAAAACTCGATTTTAGATCAATCTGCTTTAAAATTCACCGGCATAGACCCTTACCACCCTTTTCGCCTGGCTGTCAGCGAAAAAGACGCATTGGGCAAATTATTTAACCCGATTAAGCTCGCTGTAAAGCGCAATGAGTGCACACGCGCCATTTTAGTCGGGCATAATCCAAATTTTGATATAAACTTTTTAAATGCCGCCCTTAAGCGCACAAAAATAAAACGTAGCCCTTTTCACCCCTTTAGCACATTTGACACCGCTACCCTGGGTGGCTTAATGTATAAGCAGACAGTGCTGGCAAAAATTGGCAAAGAAGCGGGTATGGAATGGGATAATGTGCAGGCGCATTCAGCATTGTATGATGCCAAGCAAACAGCTGAAATATTTTGCAAAATTGTTAATCGCTGGAAGCAACTGGAAGAGCTGGACTCGGAAATGTAGGTTTAAGCCTGCCTGCTGTTGAAATCAGAGACTCAATGATTGCGACTTATATTTGCTGATTTTGTAATTCTTTTACTAATGTGACTGGCACCCATCACAGCAAGAACTACGAAAGCACCGGGCGTTATAATTGCAGCAGCGACTGAGGCAGAAAGTTTTAATTTCTGCTGTCGATTACTGGCAACACGATCCGCCCTTTTGTTATCAACCGGATAACGAATCGCACCACATGAATGGCAGAGCGGGTATTGTTTAAGCTCTGCAGTACCACAAAATGAACAATCTGGCATATAAAGCACCCTGATTTTTTTATTATTGTTCAGTAATAATAGCAGATAAATGAATATGAGTTTACCTAGAACATACTATTTGATTTATTCTCCGATTGTAGCTGAACAATTAGCCAGTGTTATTGCGCACCCGTTACTTGTTGAGCAAGAGATTGAGCTGCGCAAAGTAAAGCTGGCTGATTTATCTGCACTGCACATAGATCAGGAGTTGCAACATGCATTGCTATGGGTAGAGCAAAAAGATTACCCGCAGGTCTTGTTATTTGCCCAGAAAAATCAAATGTCTCTGGGATTTTTACCCATAAAAGGAGACCCTCTTTGCCATTTTTTTAAAGCCCTGGCTTTACCTCAAGATCTTGATGCCTGCCTGCGATTAGCCTTATCTCAAGAGCCGATAATAATCGACACCATCGTTTGTAATGGTGAAATTATCACCAATGGCGTCAACCTGGAAAATCAGACTAAAATGACCGAATTTATCGGTGATAGTCATGAATTGACAACTATTGGCAAACTAAAGTTTCAATTCAAGCGTTTTCTGCATGCCTTCTCGCTAACACCCCACCCCGTCACGCTGATTACTGCAAAAGGTAAAACGATCTCTACAGCGATTACCGGCATGGTATTACTGGATTTTCATAGAAATGGCGCGCTGACGAATCTATTTTCAGAGTCTATATCGTTAAAAGATAAACGGCTCTCGGTTGCCTTATTTGCGCCTCAGTCTATTCTGTCGTACTTACAGTTATCATCATCTTTACTGGTCACCGCGCAGAAAAAAAACCTGCCTCAGCAAATAGGTTATATACGCACAGCCTCGTTAACCATTACATCTCCAGTCGATACCCATTACCTGATTAACAACCAACCCTTAACGACACGTGAATTAAAGCTAGAAATATTAAACGCTGGCATCAAGGTCAATACGGGGGATAAATTCAAAGAACGGCAACATTTTAGCGATGACAAAGAAAATGTCATCTGTGAGCAATTACCACAACAGGAAAGTAGAGTTAAATATATCAGCGGCACGCTACCTTTGTTTAGCCACGCGCTGGAGTCTGATTTTAAAGATCTATTCCTGGCCTTAAAAGAAAATGCCAGGATAAATAATACGTATATACTGCTGATGGTATTAAGTGCGATGTTAGCTACTCTGGGCTTATTTCTCAATAGCCCGTCCATTGTTATAGGCGCAATGGTGCTAGCCCCTTTAATGGCTCCTATTATTTCCTTATCCATGGGATTATTGCGCTCGGATGCTGATTTAAGTAAGCGTTCACTCACCACCTTATTCGCCGGTATGTTTATCGCTTTATCCCTATCAGCACTAGTGGCTTATATACTACCATTCCAGGAAAATACCCATGAAATTGCAGCTCGTTTGCACCCCTCTACTTTAGATTTACTAGTCGCTATACTTTCAGGAGTTGCGGGGGCTTTTGCCAATGCCCGGGAGAGTATTGCTAAAAGTCTGCCAGGCGTAGCAATTGCGGTTGCACTGGTTCCTCCACTCTGTGTTTCGGGCATAGGCATAGGCTGGCTGAATTTCGAGGTGTTTTATGGTGCCATGCTGTTATTTCTAACCAACTTGACTGGGATTATTCTGGCTGCGGGATTAACTTTTATGGCCATTGGATATGCGCCATTTTCGCGCGCCAAAAAAGGCATCGCATTATCTGCTTTTATGGTCGCAGTTATTTCAGTGCCACTGGTTTTATCTTTTGCTAATATGCAGCAAATAGAGGCTGTAAAAAAACAGCTGATCAGCCAGGATTACACTATAGGAGGACAAAACCAGCAACTACGCAATATTAAAGTGCGCTTGGTTCGCCCTCTAAAAATCAGCGCTGACCTGATCAGCACGCATATGCCAAATCCTCAGGAATTAGCCGCCTTAGAAAAGCAACTTTCCGAGCAATTAGGCCAGGCTGTCACTATCGACCTTTCAGTACGCCTGGTGACAAAAAATTATTTTAGTCAAACTGGAAACTTTCTAGAACCCAGAAAATAAAAGGGGTTATCCCTCTCTAGTTAAGTTAACTGGCTAATTTATGACGATAAATAGTCGCCGAAATCACAGCTATGGGGGGTATCACTATATTTAACACGGGCACCATCAAAGCAAATAACACCATACCACCAAAACTTAAAGTGCCAATCCGTGCCATTTTAAGTAGCTGTCTTTGTTCAGCAAAGAGCGCACCTTCATTTTCTAAGGTATAGGCAAAATACTCCATGCTTATTCCCCATGCACCAAACACCCCCCATAAAACCGGTGCAATCAAGTTCACTCCAGGGATGATTGAAATAATCACAATAGGAATAGCGCGACTTATTAAATAGACTATGCGTTTTAATTCTGAGCCTAACACGGAAAATACAGCTTGCTCTTGAATCTCCCCTGCCTGATCATTCAGGATATGCTGCGTTTTAGCTGCCAAACCGCCATAAAAAGGCGATGCGATTAAATTAGCCATTAAGGTGAAAGTAAAAAAACCAGCCACAAAAAAGCCGATAAAAAACAAGGGGTATATTAACCAGTCTAACCACTGCAACCAGGCAGGTATAAATTGAGCTATTAACACACCAACATAGTGATAACCCAGATACAGCATACTGGAAAACAATATTAAATTTACTGCAATGGGTATCAATACATATTTTCTTAATTTCTTATGCCCCAGTAAAGGCACACCTTGCGCTAGACTTTGAACGGCTAGCAAAGGGTTAGCCCCTGCTTTTTTATTAAATACTATATTCATTTCTTAGCTCTCTAACACCTTGTTCAAATGGATTAAACACCACACCGCACTCGGTAACTATAACACTGATTAATTCTGCTGGAGTGACGTCAAATACTGGATTCCATGCATTGATCAGTCCATCTTCCTGAACATAACAATCCGGTAAAAACTCACTGGCAGCACGCTGCTCTATTTCTATCTGGCTACCGTTATCCATCGTAAAATCTATAGTTGATACAGGTGCAACAACCATCACTTTTACGCCATGATGCTTTGCCAGAACTGCGAGCGAATAGGTACCAATCTTATTGGCGACATCGCCATTGGCGGCAATACGGTCCGCGCCGACTATAATCCAGTCAATTTTACCGCTTTGCATCAGCATCGCGGCGGCAGAGTCAGCAATCAATGTTGCCGGGATATTATCTGCAGCCAGCTCCCACACGGTTAAACGCGCCCCTTGTAGCCAGGGCCGTGTTTCTCCCGCATAGACTGCGCGCTTTTGCCGCTGTTGTGCGCTACGAATAACTCCCAAAGCAGTACCATAGCCCCCTGTCGCCAGGGCCCCGGCATTACAATGCGTTAATAAGCCCTGAGCATCACCGAGAATATCTGCGCCCATCTCACCCATTTTTTGATTAGCCGCAATATCCTGCTGGTGAATTTCTACCGCTTTGTGAATCATTGCATTCACAGGAGAATCCGATACAACTGCCAATGTTTCCCGCATAACAGCAAGCGCCCAGAATAAGTTGACTGCTGTCGGTCGGGATGCTGCCAGTATTTCCATATCTGCATATACTCTTTGCTGCCATGCTGTATTATCTAACGTAAAATGCTGTTGCACCGATAATGCCACCGCATACGCGGCTGCTATACCTATCGCTGGCGCACCACGCACGCGCATAGTTTTAATAGCCTCCGCAACCTCGGGAGCGGTATTAAAAATATCGTAATGCACCTGTTCAGGTAATAGACGCTGGTCTAATACTGATAATTGCCGATCCTGCCAGCGCAATGCATGGACATTGAGTTTATTTGGGGGACTACTCATTAACACGTATACTCTTTAAGTTATTGTAAATTAACTCGACCCACTTACTTTACTATGCAAGTTGACACCCTTATTAATGCTCGCTGGATTATACCTGTAGAACCTCACAAAGTAATACTAGAACATCATGCTTTAGTGATTCATGAAGGCAATATACTGGATATATTGCCACAACAACAGGCGCAGGAAAAATACCAGGCACTGCAAACCGAAACTCTGGATACTCATGCCCTTATTCCTGGTTTTATCAATGCTCACACCCACGTTGCTATGAGCTTGTTTAGAGGTATTGCTGATGATTTTCCATTGATAGACTGGCTGGAAAAACATATCTGGCCATTAGAAAAAAAATGGGCAAACGCAGAGTTTGTGCGTGATGGTACCGACCTTGCCATAGCTGAAATGCTGCGTGGTGGCACGACCTGTTTTAATGATATGTACTTTTTTCCTGAAGTCACCGCTCATCAAGCTATCCAGCATGGAATACGCGCCAACATCGGGCTTATCATGATTGATTTCCCGACGGCCTGGGCAGATGGGCCTGAACAATATATCGAAAAAGGCCTGGCACTGCATGATAAACTGCGTCACGAACCCTTAATACGCACGCCTTTTGCCCCACATGCACCGTACACTGTTGCTGATGAACCTTTGCGCCAGATCAGCACTCTCGCAGCCGAACTGAATCTGCCGATTCATATGCATGTGCATGAAACGCTGCATGAAGTCAGTCAGGGTCAACGCCCTCTAAAACGCCTGCATGATTTAGGCATAATCAACCCTGCTTTTATTGCCGTGCATATGACTCAATTAAGCACCGGCGAAATCAATAAATTTGCCCAGTCGGGTGCGCATATTGTGCATTGCCCTGAATCCAATCTAAAACTGGCTAGCGGCTTCTGCCCAGTACAAAAATGTCTGGACGCAGGGATTAATGTCGCTCTGGGCACAGATGGCGCAGCGAGTAATAACGACCTGGATATGCTTGGAGAAATGCGTACCGCAGCATTATTAGCCAAAGGGGTGGCTCAGGATGCCAGTGCCGTTAATGCAGCAACTGCGCTACGCATGGCGACTTTAAACGGCGCCAAAGCGCTGGGCATTGATGATGTCACCGGTTCTTTAACGATAGGTAAGGCAGCGGATATCTGCGCCATCGACCTGTCTGATATAGAAACCCAACCACTCTATAATGCGACGACTCAAATTGTCTATTCAGCCTCACGTAATCAGGTCAGTGATGTTTGGGTAGCAGGTAAGCGCTGCTTAAAAAACAGACAGCTAACAACATTAAACTTAGCGGGTTTAAAAAGCAAAATAGCAGAGTGGCAACAGAAGCTTTCAGCACCGTTAGAATAAAACCAGGACACTTTTCAATCATTGCTAATATAATTTTCGCTGCTAACTAAGATTAAGAACAAGATTTATGCTTAGAAACTCTATCATTTGCTTATTATTCATACTGCCAAATATTGCGTTTTCTAGCAGTGCTCGCTGTAGCGACATACCCTTATCTAACTTTCTTATGCCTCGCTAAAACCCGTCATCAGTTCAGAAAGGCGATAAAGCAAGTTCATGCGGTAATGCGTCAGTTGAAATTAACGTTACATAAAAAACAAAAATGTTTTATTGGCAAGACCGAAACCGGTTTTGATTTTCTAGGTTATCAGGTGTGTCCGCATCAGCGATTACACCCCTCAGCTGAGAGTATTAAGCGTTTAACGATTCGCTACCGCCGGCTTTACGAGCAAGGAGTCAGTCTACAACGACTTCGGCAGTATGTGGTGCGTTGGTGCTGCTGGTTTTGGGGTGGACTGCAGGGTCGGGTATCGCGTGCAGGAGGTGAACAAAAGTATTGGGGTGTCTTAAACGCAACGTGGCAAATTAGTCAGTCAAACACACACTAGCTTAACCTGCTAATTTGCAAGGTGAAAAACCCATAATCTAGTGCCGATGGTCGGCGTTGAACTGGCACGACTTGAGTCACCACCGTTAGTAGAACGGTGGTGGTGGTATTTTTCAGGTTGAGTTAACGGTGATTAATTGGAAGGATAAAGTTTTGGATGGTCGAAATTTTTTGGTGACGTTGGTAGTCTTCGAAAGGTAGGAAGTTAGGTAATTTAATGACTTCTAAGTTTGTGTGTTATATTTAATTCTGAGTAGGGGTGTGTTGTGTAGTACCTGATGTGTGGACCCCTATGTGGGTAAGCCATTTGCAAAGGAGGGTTAGCACGTTGGGATAAAAATGAGGGAGGGGTTGGACGCATTGGGATGGAACGTCGTCGATAAATATGGAAACAGATTGTAGACTACGTGTACCAATAACCTCATTTTGTA
>DUBW01000030.1:26240-27436 GCA_012960135.1 Methyloprofundus sp. | reverse complement strand
CGAGTGTAGTTTTCGTCTATGACGAGACTCACCGCATCCAATTTAAATTCTTTTGAATATTTCTTTCTTGCGCTCATTTTTAGTTCCTCAGTTAAGTTAATTATCCTTAACTGAGTTGTACTAATCAATTAGACCACGTCAGTTGCTCGAGGTTGCCAGTAATGACAAAAAGATCCGAATGACACTAACACCAGAAGCAATAAACAGGCTATCTATCAGAGCTGCGTATTCTTGCGCATGATGTGAGGCACAGGCTCCAAATATATTTCTTAGACTTGCAATTCAAGCAACGAAAATCATACGCACACAACTCACCTTTATTAAATAGTAATTCAAGCTTCTCAACTTCAATTTCTATTTGTACGACATCCTGATTTTCGCTACTCATAGGTAAAGCCTCGTTAGAATTTATATGCCTCAACATCTCCAGGATGCCTTAACATTTTATTGACTTCATCAAGGTGCATTTCCTCAGCTACTATCATTTCTCTAGCATATTCCTCCAAAAGCACTGATGTACCACCCTCTGTAAGTTTTAATAAATCGTAATAGCCTTCAAGTGCGGTTTTTTCATGCTCTAAGCTTTCACGAAGAATATCTCCAATATCATGATTTTCTGTTTCAAGTAACTTCCCAATGCTGAGCGAAGGATGACCACCCAAAAGCGTTACAAATTCCCCAGCCCTATGAGCATGAGATAAACCTTCATTTGCATTCCCTTTCATCCAGTCAACTATCGGTATCCTGTTGTAGCCGTAAACCATTAAGGAGTAATGAGTATAACGTACAACCCCAGCTAACTCGATTTCCATTATCTTGTTCAAGATGGCAATGGCTTTATTAGTATCTGTATCATTCATTTTTATACACTCCGTTTTAATTGTTTTTGTTTGCTTTGGGACAATTTTCACATTGACCGGAACAAACAATTTTTAACCTAACCCCAGATGGTAATTTCTTTTGAGGGGGCTTGATGAAATTAACAATATTCTTTGTATGGCTTCTGCATTTCATACTTTGATCTCCAATTCATGTGGTTAAGGAGACAGTACTCTAAATGAGAATCATTCGCAACACAAGGGTGGCGAAGAATAATGCTTTTATGCCTAACACCCACATCACTTGACGTAAAAAGAGGCGCATTTTTTGCGACAGCAAAAAAGTGACGCTTTTTACGGTCAAGTGGATGTGCTTGT
>DUBW01000030.1:14341-26230 GCA_012960135.1 Methyloprofundus sp. | reverse complement strand
AATGAACCGCCCTATGCGGAGCCGCATGTAGGGTGGTGTGGGGAGGGTGAGAGAAAAACTCGCCCTTACCCGATTAGAACTAATTTTTATAGATTTAAACTTCCAGCTTAACAACTGCTTTTTTCATTTTCACAAGAATTACCTATTTTGTTTCTTTTTTAGCAACTCTTTAGCCTTAGGTAAACGCTTTACTATTGCGTTATATCTTGGTCCTTGCCTAACATCAGCAAAATCTTCTGTACTATTTTTTTCGTAAAAAACCTTAATTATCTCAATATATTTTTCACAGTAGGCAACTTCTTGCTCATAGTTTTTTTCTTTTCTTGAAAGAATTGCAACTCTTTCAATATAGTATGGTGCTGGTACGATATCCGCCTTAAGCATAGTATTTATCTCTGCACCGCAGCATTTTTTCATATAGTCTAAGTCATGCTTTTTATCTTCGGCAACTTCCCATGTTTGTTTACCTTCAACTAAGTTTGCTCCATCATTAACTTCGGCTATTAGTTCTCCTAATTTTTTTGATTCTCCATTTGGCTTAAATATAAAGAAGGTTTTTTCTTTTTAAATAAGTTGCTTAACAGGTTCATTTTAACCTCCTAATTATATAATTTGTTAGGTACGAGCTAAATAATTGCATGATCCTATTGTTTTAGACAGTGCCCCAAAACCTTTAGATTCATATATTTCAAAAACTGCACGAATTACATATTTAGGAAGCCCAATACTAGCTTTTAAATCAGAGCCATGAAGCCATAATTCAGCTTCACACCGTTCAACAATATCAATGATTTCTTGCATTTTTTGTGAATCTTCTTTTAAGTTGCGTATTCTTACGATCATGAACACCCAAACGCATCATCGTGAACACCAGCCTTATTCACGTATTGGGTGAAGTCTATTTTTACTCTAAGTGTTCACGATCTGTCAACTCTGATAGCTTTTTTCGCATAGATTCTCCCTTTAATTTGATCCGGTGTGCGTTATGCATTAATCGATCTAAAATTGCATCGGCGAGAGTATTATCGCCAATTGATTGATACCATTGATCGGTCGGTAATTGGCTCATAATAATCGTTGCAGAGTGCTCGTAACGGTCATCCATTATTTCCATAAGATCATTGCGCTGAGCCGCTGTTAAAGGCTCTAATCCCCAGTCATCGATAATCAGGCAATCAAGTTTGGCTAATGCTTGTAGGGCTTTGCTGTAATAGCCCGTCGCTTTCGCCTGGCTGAGTTCGAGCATGAGTCGTGATATCCGATAGTATTTAACGCGATAGCCTTTTAGACACGCTGTTTCGCCGAGTGCGCAGGCAAGGTAGGTTTTGCCGCTCCCACAAGGCCCTGTGATCAGTAAGTTTTGTGCTTTATTAATCCAGTCACAGCTGAGTAGCGAGGCTATTATTGCTTGTTTTAGTCCGCGTGGGTGTAGATAGTCGATGTCGTTAGCATGCGCGGCCAGTTTGAATTTAGCCGCCTTGAGTAGACGTTGTTGACGGTTTTCGCGTTCTTGAGCTTCCCTGTCGACTAGCAACTGTAGTCTTTCTTCAAAGGATAAGCCGGATGTTCAATCTGGGTTAATCAGGTAAAAAAGGCGTATACTTACAGCCATATTCATTAATAAATACCAGGTTATTAATAATGTCAGATTTACATAAATGGGATGTCGAAGATGAACAATTTTGGGAGTCTGAAGGAAAAAAAATAGCCCATCGTAACCTGTGGATATCCATCCCCAGTTTATTAAATGGCTTTGCAGTTTGGTTGTACTGGGGAATTATTACCGTACAAATGCTAAACCTTGGATTTCCTTACGAAAAATCACAACTATTCACGCTAATGGCAATTGCTGGCTTAACAGGAGCAACTTTACGCATTCCCAGCAGTTTTTTTATTCGCTTATGCGGTGGGCGTAATACCATCTTCTTTACGACTGCCCTGCTGATGATTCCCGCTTTAGGCGCGGGTATTGCTTTACAAGATAAAAACACACCTTTTTGGGTATTTCAAATCTTAGCTTTGTTATCAGGATTTGGTGGTGGTAACTTCGCATCATCCATGTCTAACATCAGCTTTTTCTTCCCAAAAAAGATGCAAGGCTTAGCGCTAGGACTCAATGCCGGTTTTGGTAACTTTGGTGTTACCACCATGCAAATCCTAATTCCCCTCTCAATGACTTTTGGCTTATTTGGTGCGATGGGAGGAGAATCTATGGTGCTTGAAGCAACATCAGGCACATTAATAGGGAAAATTCCTGCCGGCACTGAAACCTACATACAAAACGCAGGATTTATCTGGTTACTATTTCTTGTCCCACTTGCATTTTTCGGCTGGTTTGGGATGAACAACATCCGCACTCAACAAGTTTCCCCTGATATCCGCTACCCATTGGTCAGCTTTGGCATGATTAGCTTTATGCTGCTGATTAGTTTTCTCAGTGCCATTTTTGGATTATGGTTAATGCTACCGGAAGCTGTTTATGGCTCTGGCTTTTATGTCCCTAAAGAAATTGCTTTATTTATTGTTATTGCATTAACCGTTTCCTTGTTAAAAATAATACCGGGGAAAATTGGTGAAAGCTTAGGGCATCAGTATCAGATTTTTGACAATAAACATACCTGGGTCATGAGTATTATCTACACTATGACTTTTGGTTCTTTTATTGGTTTTGCCGCTTGTTTCCCGTTGGCTATTAAAGTGATTTTTGGTTATCAACATATACTGATCGATGGAGTGATGAATCATGACATTCCCAACGCCAATGGCCCAAGCGCTTTAATGTATGCATGGACAGGTGCCTTCATTGGCGCATTAATCCGCCCTGTTGGCGGACTGATTGCTGATAAATTTGGTGGTGCCTGGGTGACCCATATTTGTTCATTTGTGATGATTCTAAGTGTAATGGGTGTCGCTTACTACATGAAATCTGCTTACAACTCTGCCACACCGGAAGAATATTTCACTCCGTTTTTAATTCTATTTTTAATCTTATTTGCCGCAACAGGGATTGGTAATGGCTCAACATTTAGAACCATCGCCATGGTCTTTCCTAAAGAACAAGTCGGTCCTGTTTTAGGCTGGACATCTGCGGTAGCCGCTTACGGTGCTTTTTATATCCCTAAAGTATTTGGTGAACAAATCAAAGCAACAACACCTGAATTGGCTTTAATAGGCTTTGCTGCCTTTTATATTGTTTGCATCATGATTAATTGGTGGTTTTACTTGCGTAAAGAGGGTGAGTTTTATAATCCATAAATATATTGGAGCGCAGGCTTTAGACTGCTCTCTTTACAAAACATACAGGCTAAAGCCTGCGTCCCACTTAAAGAATTTAAATAATAGGAGAAAAATCTATGAGTCATTTTTTAGACCGTCTTAGTTTTTTCAAAAAAGTTCAAAGTACCTTTTCAGGTAATCACGGCATTGTCACCAATGAAGATCGCCAATGGGAAGATGGTTACCGTAATCGCTGGCGTTTTGATAAAGTCGTTCGCTCTACCCATGGAGTTAACTGCACAGGTAGTTGCTCATGGAACATCCATGTTAAAAATGGCTTGGTTGCATTTGAAATGCAAGCGACTGATTATCCGCGAACGCGCCCAGATATGCCAAATCATGAGCCTCGTGGCTGTCCTCGTGGCGCGAGTTTTTCCTGGTATTTATATAGCCCATTACGCGTTAAGCACCCTCTTATTCGTGAACGCCTAGTCACCTTATACAGAGAAGAACGTGACGCGGGAAAAGATCCAGTAGAAGCATGGGGTGCCATTCAAGAAGACCCTGAAAAACGCAAAAAATATACCGCTGTGCGTGGATTGGGCGGCTTTGTACGGGTTGACTGGGAAGAAGTTTCTGAGATTATTGCCGCTTCTAATATTTATACCATCAAAGCCCATGGCCCTGACAGAATAGCGGGGTTTTCACCTATTCCAGCGATGTCAATGATCAGTTATGCAGCGGGTAGTCGTTATTTATCATTAATCGGCGGGGCTTGTCTTTCATTTTATGACTGGTACTGTGATTTACCCCCTGCTTCACCACAAACATGGGGTGAACAAACGGATGTCCCTGAATCAGCTGATTGGTACAACTCAACCTATATCGTCGTTGCAGGTTCTAATTTACCTATGACACGTACACCTGATGCGCATTTCTATTCAGAAGTACGTTACAAAGGTACAAAAATAGTTGCTATATCACCTGATTACGCAGAGTACGTTAAATTTGCTGATTTATGGATGCCTGCCAAACAAGGTACTGATGCTGCCATCTTTTTAGCGATGGGACATGTTGCCTTAAAAGAGTTTTTTATCGATAAGCAAGATGCTTATTTTGAAGAATACGCCCGTACTTATACTGACTTGCCAATGCTGATCATTCTAGATGAGTATGAAGGTTCTTATGTTAACGGTCGATTCGTTCGTGCGGCTGATTTCGATAATTCATTAGGCGAAACAAATAATCCCGATTGGAAAACGGTTGTTTTGGATGCAAAAACAGGGGATATCATTGTTCCCAATGGCAGCATTGGTTTCCGTTGGGGCGAAGAAGGAAAATGGAATTTAGTTTCTAAAAAAGGTAGCAAAAATACTAAACCTAGACTGAGTCTTATTTTTGATAAAGACGAAGTGGTTGAAGTTTTAATGCCAGACTTCCAAACCGGTGTTGATGTATCAATGCGTCGTAATGTACCTGTTAAAAAAGTCACCCTAAATGGTAAAGAAGTTTTAGTTGCCACCGTTTTCGATTTACAGCTTGCACAATATGGTTTGGATCGTGGATTGGGAGGTGATGTTGCAACAGGCTATGATGATGCCAGCACCCCAAACACACCTGCCTGGGCAGAAAAAATTACGGGTGTAAAACAGGCTGATATTATTCGTAGTGGACGTGAATTTGCTGACAATGCCTCTAAAACCATGGGTAAATCGATGGTTATCTTAGGTGCTGGTTTAAATCACTGGTACCACACTGATATGCACTACCGCGCTATTATGAACCTACTACACATGTGTGGCTGTGTTGGGCAAAGTGGAGGTGGCTGGTGTCATTATGTGGGACAAGAAAAGCTCCGTCCACAAGCCGGTTGGGCTCCGGTAGCTTTTGCATTAGACTGGCAAAAACCACCTCGTCACATGAATGGTACGACTTATTTCTACTTCCATACTGACCAATGGCGCTATGAAAAACTGGAAGCGGATGCCTTATTAGCATCCACTGCACAAGCCAATTATAAAGGTCATAATTTGGCAGATTATAATGTGGTTTCACAGCGGTTAGGCTGGTTACCTTCAGCACCTCACTTTAACAAAAACCCTTTAGACATTGTTAAGGATGCAGAAGCCGCAGGAGCGACAGATGAAAAAGGTGTTTCTGATTATTTAGTCGCTCAACTTAAATCAGGTGATATTAAATTCGCATCTGAAGATATTGATGCACCCGAAAATCATCCTCGCAACTTGTTTGTCTGGCGCGCCAATTTAATTGGTTGTAGTGCCAAAGGTCATGAATATTTCCTTAAACATTTGCTGGGTGCTCAAAATGGCGTGATGCAAGATGTGCTTCCAGAAGCAGAAGGCCAAGAAATAAAATGGCATAAAGATGCGCCGATTGCCAAATTGGATTTAATGGTTGATATTAACTTCCGTTTAAATTCTACCGGTGCTTATTCTGATATTGTTTTACCCACGGCCACTTGGTATGAAAAAAATGATTTAAATACCACGGATATGCACCCGTTTATCCACCCATTAACGCAAGCGGTTGACCCGGGTTGGGAATCACGCTCTGATTGGCAAATTTTTAAAACACTCGCTAAAACATTCTCAGATTTATCTAAAAAACATTTAGGTATACAAAAAGATGTGGTTGCACTACCCCTTCTTCATGACACACCTGCTGAGCTCGCTCAAGCCATGGAGGTTAAAGACTGGAAACGTGGTGAATGTGAACCCGTACCCGGTAAAACAATGCCTCTGTTAAAAGTGGTTGAACGTGATTTTGCTAACACTTATAAAAAGTACACCGCCCTAGGTCCTTTATTACCTAAACAAGGTAATAATATTAAAGGGATTGACTGGAATACAGAAAAAGAATACGAACACTTAAAAGCGATTAACTACACCATTAAAGAGGAAGGCATCACTAAAGGGATGCCTTCACTGGAAGATGATATTAGTGTTTGTGAAACGATTCTCGCACTGGCACCAGAAACTAATGGTGAAGTAGCCGTTAGATCATGGAAAGCATTAAGTGGAAAAACTGGCATAGATCACACCCATCTCGCCTTATCACGTGAAGACGATAAAATTACTTTCCGTGATATTAAAGTTCAACCACGCAAAATCATCACTGCACCCACATGGAGTGGTATAGAGTCGGAAACAGTCAGCTATAACGCCTGTTATACCAATATTCACGAGCACATTCCTTTCCGTACGCTGACAGGGCGTGCTCAGTTCTATCAAGATCATCAGTGGATGCGTGACTTTGGCGAAGCTTTCTGTACCTACAAGCCAGCTGTTGACATGTTAACAACCACTGAGATGATGAAGAAAATTGGTAACAAACCGCATTTAAGACTTAATTGGATCACACCGCATAGTAAATGGGGTATTCATAGTACTTATCAAGATAATCTACGTATGCTGACCTTGTCACGAGGCGGACCACATCTTTGGATTTCTGAAACCGATGCAGAGAAAGCAGGGATTGATGATAACGACTGGGTTGAAGCGCTTAATATAAATGGTGCAACCATTGCTAGAGCTGTGGTTAGTCAGCGTATTCCTGATGGTATGGCGATGATGTATCACGCTCAGGAAAAGACCGTTAATGTTCCAGGCTCTAACACGACAGGTAAACGGGGCGGCATTTTAAACAGTGTGACCCGTATTACGGTTAAACCCACGCATATGATTGGTGGCTATGCGCAATTAAGTTATGGTTTTAACTATTATGGAACCATAGGTTCACAACGTGATGAATATGTGATCTTGCATAAAATCGAAGATCAGGACATTCAGTGGATGGAACAGCCTTTAACGGCTGCAAAAGAACAACAACTGAATCCAGAGGGTGTACCTCAAGCCTCTTACACCTACACTGAAGAGTCGGAGAAATAAACATGAAAGTAAGAGCCAATTTTTCACTGGTGATGAATCTCGATAAATGTATCGGTTGTCACACCTGTTCAGTCACTTGTAAAAATGTCTGGACTAATCGCAAAGGGGTTGAATATGCCTGGTTTAATAATGTTGAATCTAAACCCGGTATTGGTTACCCAAAAAACTGGGCAGATCAGGAGCAATGGAACGGCGGATGGATATTAGAAAACGGAAAACTACAATTAAAATCAGGTAGCCGTCGAAGTATTTTAAAAAATATCTTCATGAATCCAAACATGCCCACCATGGATGATTATTACGAACCGTTTACCTATGATTATGCGGTACTGCAAAATAGCGAACTACTCGAAGCGACACCGACGGCTAGACCCCTATCGTTGATTGACGGTCACCGTATGGAAAAAATTGAGTGGGGTCCAAACTGGGAAGATGATTTAGGCGGTAAATTCAAACACCGAAGTCAGGATACTAATTTCAGTAACATGGAAAAACAGATTTATGGTGAGTTTGAACAAACTTTCCTGATGTATCTGCCTCGCATGTGTAATCACTGTGTTAACCCTGCGTGTGTTGCTGCTTGTCCATCAGGTTCACTATATAAACGTGAAGAAGACGGCATTGTCTTGGTTGACCAAGATAAATGTCGTAGCTGGCGCATGTGCATCAGTGCTTGCCCGTACAAAAAAATGTTCTATAACTGGGAATCTGGTAAAGCTGAGAAATGTACAGGCTGTTACCCACGGGTAGAATCAGGCTTGCCAACTGTCTGTTCTGAATCATGTGTAGGTCGTATTCGTTATAACGGTGTGATGCTTTATGATGCCGACCGAATTGAAGAATTAGCCTCTGTAGAAAATGATCAAGATTTATATCAAGCACAATTGGATCTCTTTCTTGACCCCAATGATCCAGAAGTGATTAAGCAAGCCAAAGCAGATGGCATTCCAGAATCCTGGATGGATGCGGCTCGCAACTCGCCAATCTATAAATTAATTGTAGACTGGAAAGTGGCTTTCCCATTACATCCTGAATTCCGTACGCTTCCGATGGTTTGGTATGTACCCCCCCTCTCTCCTGTGCAATCACAAATTGATCAGGGTAATCTAAGTACTATGTCAGATGGTGCGATTCCAAGTATTGAAACATTACGTTTACCCATGAAATATTTGGCTAATATGTTTACCGCAGGTGATGAGAAACCCATTGTCGCTGCCTTAAAACGTATGATTGCCATGCGTAGTTTCTTTCGCTCTCTCAATGTTGAGGGAAAAACTGATTTAGCCGTGCTAGAAGAAGTCGGGGTAAGCGAAGATCAAGTACGTGAAATGTATCGTTATATGGCGATTGCTAATTACGAGGACCGGTTTGTCATTCCAACCAGCCATGAAGAATTACATCAAGAAGACTTTCATAGTTTTCAAGGGCAAAATGGATTTAGCTTTGGTAATGATGGCTGTAGTATCAGCGCCAATGCTTCATTATTTCCTGATAAACGTAAAAAAACTGAAGATAGCTTGGATTTTGTCCGTTACCACCCTGCGGCGAAACGTACTGACGGGGAAAAAGCATGACACAAATCTACAAAGTACTTTCCATTCTACTGGAGTACCCAACCAAAGATTTAGTCGCTCACTGGGATGATATTAATCAACTCATCGCCGGACTACCCGATCTGGAAAGTGAAGACAAAAAAATGTTATCTGGATTTACCCATTGGGCATCCCGCTTATCTTTAACTAAATTTCAGGCAGAATATGTTAATAACTTTGATATGACGGCCGAAAACTCACTATATCTGACTTATCATTTATTTGATGAGCAAGATCGGGATAGAGGTCCTGCCTTAATCGAACTGGCAGAGCTTTATAAATCCACAGGCTTTGAGATTGATGGTGGTGAGCTACCTGATTATCTACCGTTGATTCTGGAATATGTCTCTACCATGGATGATATCGCAAGTGCTCAGGCATTTTTGCAACAAACATCGCAAGCAGCAGGCATCATTGCTAGTAATCTTGATAAAAATGAAAGTCCATACGCGCCATTAGTCAAAATGGTGGAACGTCATGGGCATGTCGCAGACATTGCAGCATAGGACTGATTATGAACTTATCAAATTTACTTTTTGGGGTTTATCCCTATATCGCGCTGACTACTTTTTTTGTAGGCAGTTTAATTCGCTTTGATAGAGAACAATACACCTGGAAAGCTGATTCCAGCCAACTATTTGAAAAGGAACAGCTACAAAAAGGTAGTATTCTATTTCATATCGGTATATTAGCCCTCTTTATGGGGCATTTTGCTGGATTAGTCACGCCACATGCCTGGTTTTTAGCGATGGGTGTTTCTGACATGATGCACCAGATTGTTGCTATCTCAGCAGGTGCGGCTTTTGGCTCACTCTGCATGATGGGTGGCGTGATTTTATGGAAACGTCGTATGTATCATCCCAGAGTTAGAGCCAACAGCCGTTTTATGGATATTTTTATTCTTGACTGGATATTAGTCACCTTAGCGATAGGTTTACTCACAATCCCCATTTCCATCTATCATGCGTTTAGTGGTGACACATCAGCAATGATCGCTTTATCCGAATGGGCACAAGCAACACTATCACTCAATGCAGATGCATCCATACTGAAAAATGTCGGATTTGTCTATAAACTGCATTTATTTTTAGGTATGAGTGTTTTCTTTTTATTCCCTTTTAGCCGCTTAGTCCATGTTTGGAGTATGCCTTTAGGTTACATGTTCAGACCTTATCAAATTGTACGGACTAAATTTGTAAAACAAAGATAGCAACACGCTTTGATGGGCAAGATGTTCGGCCTTTGCCCATTCAACATGCTTTAAAAATTAACAACAAGAGTTTTATGCAATTTAAATTTACAGACCCTGTCACCGACTTCTCTAACGGATTACAGGTATTACAAGAATATCACCAAGATTTTTTAGCCCGTGGAATTCAATTAGTTGCCCTTGCCAATAAAATCAAACAACAAGGCATGAATGAAGACTTAGGCTATCAATGCATGGCGATGTACTGCCATTATTCAAATGCCACCCATTTGCATCATAAAGATGAGGAAGAAGCCTTATTTCCAATACTGGTTAACCAATCAAGTCTTATTATCGGCATGATTGAACGTTTAATGCTAGACCATGAAGAAATTGAAGCCTCGTGGATAGAATTAGCCAAGAGACTGAGCCATCCTGAACAAATTACAAATGCTGACCACTTTTTACACCTAGCCATAGAATTTGAGAAAATATTAAGAGAGCATTTAACACGCGAAGATGAAGATTTCTCTCCTCAAATAAAAAAAATACTATCAACAGCTCAAATACAACAGGCTGGAAATAAAATGGCTGAACTAAGACATTTAGCAACTTAAAAACGCACACAAGGAATTCGTTATGAAAATGAATAACACAATAGCAAAAAACCTATTAAGTACTTTAGTCATATTCAGTACTTTAGTCATCAATTTTTCAGCACAAGCAAGCGAAAAAAGTAAAAATCACACGAGTAAGCATTCATCAAAACAAAAGATAAATTTTGGTCCTGGTGATCATTATCAACATGAAATGGATATCAACATTTCCGACTATAAAAAAATAGATGATATTAGCAAACAAGCCTCTGACTTACCCAAACCTCTTAATAGAAATCGGCCAGAAAAAGTGATTATTAATCTTAAGGCGGTGGAAGTTATCTCTAAAATTGCCCCCAATATTCTTTATCATTATTGGACTTTCAACAATACCGTTCCCGGCCCCTTTTTAAGAGTACGTGAAGATGATACGGTTGAATTATCACTGCATAACGATAAATCCAGCAGCCATAGTCATGTGATTGATTTACATGCTGTAACGGGTCCAGGTGGTGGTAAAGCGGTGACCGAGGTTGAACCCGGGGACACAAAAACGTTTTCATTTAAAGCAACGACTCCAGGCTTATATGTTTATCATTGCGCAGCAGGAAACCCTGCTACTCATATAGCCAATGGCATGTATGGCATGATATTAGTCGAACCTAAACAAGGCTTATCCAAAGTTGATCATGAATTTTATATTATGCAGGGAGAACTCTACACTAAGGGAAGAATAGGAAAAAAGGGCTTTCAAAAGTTTAACAGCAGAAAAATGCTTGATGAGCGCCCTGAATATATTGTCTTTAATGGTCGTACCGGGGCGTTAGTCGGTGAAGGTCAATTAAATGCCAAAGTAGGCGAGAAAATTCGTTTATTTATAGGTAATGCAGGCGTGGCTAAAATTTCATCATTCCATGTCATCGGTGAGATATTTGATCGCGTATTTCCTGAAGCTTCTTTAAGCAGTCCATTACAAAACGTACAAACCACACTCATTCCAGCGGGAGGAGCAACCGTTGTTGAATTTCAAGTGGACTACCCGGGAAATTATGTTCTAGTTGACCATGCTTTAGCACGAAGTGACAGAGGTGCCTGGGGGATTTTAAATGTGACCGGCTCTAAAAATGACTCTTTATATATTGGAGAGACTGAAAAGAACATGAGTCATGAAAAAGATAGACATTCAGGACATTAACAAATAACACGTTGAAGTGTGTGCCTATAAACAAGGCACATTACTATCATAAATATAACCATTTGTACCAGTGGATAAACGATAGCGTCACCCACTTTATATTATTTTCTTAATAACAGTACGGGGAGTCGCTATTTTTGCGAAAGCTTGTTTTGGGCATCCCAGCCCAAGCAAGCGGCAAAAACTTAACGCG
>DUBW01000030.1:0-14224 GCA_012960135.1 Methyloprofundus sp. | reverse complement strand
CCACCTACGCTAACGCTCCGATTCCGACAAAACAACGGCCCTACGCCTTCTGGGGACTACCAGCCCTCGCGTTCGCTCTCCATAGCTGGCAGCGAATGCTCAACTTAAAAACAAAAACATATTTTCAACTTTCTCATTAGGAGATATTTATGCACCATCTTGATGGCATCAGTAGCGGCCAACAAACCAAAAATCTTACCGTCAGCACCATTGCCTTTACCGTATGTTTTGCGGTCTGGACTATTTTCTCTATTATAGGTATTAAGATTAAGCAGAACCTAGGGCTTAATGACACCGAATTTGGTTTACTGGTCGCGACACCTATATTGACAGGCTCTTTGAGTCGAATTTTTTTAGGCATATGGACTGACCAATACGGTGGTCGTATTGTTTTGTTTTGCCTAATGCTTACCACATCCGTTGCAGTCTGGTTACTGTCTACCGTTTCGACCTATGAAATGTATTTAGTCGCTGCGTTAGGTGTAGGACTTGCTGGAGGCTCATTTGCCGCCGGTATTGGTTATGTCTCTCGCTGGTACGATAGCGACCACCAAGGAACTGCTCTCGGTATTTTTGGCATGGGTAATGTAGGTGCCGCAATAACAAGCTTTGGCGCACCCTTTTTACTCGTTGCTTTTGGCTGGGAAAATGTAGCCAAAATTTATGCCGTCACTCTATTTGTCATGGCAGTTATCTTTTGGTTCACCACAGAAGACGACCCTGTCACTAAAGCAAGAAAAGATCACGGTGAAAAAAGTAAAGCGGGACTAATGCAACTGGAACCTTTAAAAGATCCTAGAGTATGGCGTTTTGCTACTTATTACTTCTTTGTTTTTGGTGGATTTGTTGCCTTAGCACTTTGGTTGCCAAGGTATTATATGGGGGTCTATGGTCTGGAGATCCAAACCGCTGGTATGTTAGCGGCAGCATATGCCTTACCCAGTAGTATTTTCAGGGCATTGGGCGGCTGGATGTCAGATAAAATTGGCGCCAGAAAAGTCATGTACATTACTTTTATCAGTGGCTTAGTCTTCTTATTCTTCTTGTCATATCCTGCGACAGATTACAGCGTACACGGCATTAACGGCCCTATTAACTTTACTATAGCCATTGGCTTAGTCCCTTTTGTTATTCTAACCATATTCCTTGGTTTCTTCATGTCATTAGGTATGGGAGCCGTTTATAAACATATTCCTGCTTATTACCCGGATCATGTTGGGTCTGTCGGTGGTTTAGTAGGTCTAATTGGCGGACTAGGTGGGTTTATTCTCCCTATCTGCTTCGGCTTAATGAATGACATTATTGGTGTATGGACCAGCTGTTTTATGTTGTTATTTGTAATTGCTGCTATCTCATTAGTTTGGATGCATACAGCAATCATAATATCTAACAGAAAACATCATCCTGAATTAAAAGCGGCTAAAGACTTACCTGAGTTGTTAGAGGATTAATATTTAAGGTTTGTGAGATAGTCGTTTTTTTAACGGCTACAGGAATACTTGACCATTACAATTTGGAATAACGGCTATTTAGGTACCGAGGCGGTTGCTTGAGCTAAAATTAATAAAATATGATGAAAACTTGAACACACTAGATTAAAAGAACAATCTAGTCGTTATCTTTGTAGTTTTTAGAGGAATTTTAAAAAAATTGACCCAAAAGTTAGGTTGATACTTGTCTTTTAAAAATGAAGTTTCGGATTCAGGGGATAGTTAAAGTCTTTACATTTGTCAATTTCATCATAAACTGCTAATTAAATAATATTAGCTATAAGATTTGCATTAATTCTTGCACAAAACAATCTATTTCCTGCTCAGTATTCCCCTGCCCCAGACTCACTCGGATTGCTGACCGGGCAAGATCTTCCTCTATTCCCATGGAGTTCAATACATGACTAGCAGACCAGTTACTCGTAGCACAGGCCGAACCGCTTGAGACAGCGATGCCTCGTTTATCCAGTTGCATTAACAACATTTCGCCGACACAGTTTTGCACGCCAAACTGCACTGTATTGGCCACACGCTCGCTGTCTAGAGCAAATACTGTCACCCCTGGTATCTTGTGTAATTGATTTTCCAGGCGAGTTCTTAGTTTTAAACAATGTTGGTGGCGTTGCTCCAGTTCTGCATGAGCTAGCTCCGCTGCCTTGCCGAACCCCACAATGGCAGGTACATTTTCGGTACCCGCGCGGAGGCCTGCTTCTTGCCCTCCGCCAGTTAAAAGAGGGTTATTAATATGCTCGGGGGATGCAATTAAAGCGCCGCAGCCTTTGGGTCCATACATTTTGTGACTAGAAAGAGACATTAAATCTACACCCATAGCTTGAAAGTCTACAGGTATTTTCCCAGCTGCCTGTACTGCATCGGTATGCACTATAGTGCCTTGCTGTTTCATTATGGCGCTCAGACTAGGGATATCTTGAATAACGCCCGTTTCATTATTGACTAGCATAAAAGAGGCTAGATCAAATTGCTGAGCGAATTGGATAATACTTTGGGGATCTATATAACCTTGCTTGGTAATAACGGCAAGTTCAGGATTGTGTAATGATTGCAGGACGGAGGGATGTTCAAACGCAGAAGTTATTGCTTTGGCTTTCGGCAAACAAGCTTTTAAAGCGAGATTATTTGCTTCCGTGCCGCCACTGGTAAAGATAACCTGCTCAGGTCGTGCATTAACCAGCTGGGCAACTTGCTCACGAGCGGTATCAATTGCACTTCGTGATAGACGGGCTAGTTTATATAAGCTGGAAGGGTTAGCATAAAAGCGGCTAAAAAAAGGGAGCATCACCTGCAACACCCTTTCATCTACTGGGGTAGTAGCGTTATGATCAAGATAGATCATAAGATTTCTTGCATAAAATCGTTTTTATTTAAGCGCCATGCCAACAGTCTCAGCATCCCTGAATTGCATTATGCGTTCCACATCGCCATCCTGACGCTGAGCAAGAGCAATAGCTTGAAGATCAGCCTGATCTAATAAATGCGCTAAAGTGATACCATCTAAATAATCGCGTACGGTATGGCTAAGTCCCATCCACAAATCATGCGTTAAACAAGGCTGATCATTTTGACAATTCGCTTTACTTTCGCAGTTAGTTAGATCAACCTGTTCATCAACTGCCAGAATAACCTGGGCAATGTTAATATCGTCTGCACCCCGACTCAGTTTATATCCGCCTCCAGGTCCTCTGACGCCGACAACCATACCTGCACGACGCAGACGTGAAAATAACTGTTCAAGGTAAGAGAGCGAAATAGTTTGACGAGTCGCAATTTCAGTTAATGTAACGGTTTTTGCTTGACTATGAATTGCTAGATCCAACATTGCAGTGACTGCATAACGCCCTTTAGTAGTTAATCTCATAAGATTGCCTATAAACTTTAAGTTAATTAGGCTTTATAATACACATAACCTAGTAAAATAGTCAAGTATTATAAACAACAGAAAAAGTGTATCCGCTGACTCTATCTCGAATATATTTTTAAGTTCTCAGCTTCAGTTTTCAGGTGTTTGACTGGTCGTCATGAAGGTGTCTTTTAGTTTAGTGCCATTTTCTAACATCGTATGCAAGCTCACATCGAGTGTTCTAGCTTGAACGCGCGCTGATAAATCAGAGGCATTATTATGTAAAGACAACTCTGGATATTTCAGAACCAGGAGTAATTCTTTTCCTTTGGCATAGACTTTAGTAATACGCTTATCCAGCTGCTAATAGCCCGTCTGGGTTGAAAATAACGCATCATGTTGTTATTCAAGTTCTATGGCCCTGTTCGGATCTGGCACTTCCTTATGGTCTTTTAGTTTCTAATAATACTGCCAGTATTGAGTGAGAAAATCATCTCTTCAGATTTTGTGCTGAGGCACAACGGAATTTAATTTTTAATCATGTCGACCATCTTGTATCAAGCATAATATCAGCTCTTCTGTTAACAATTTAAACGGGGGAGCATGATCACACGTGAGTGTTCTAATCAGGGATTTTTCGTTTTATTCTCTGTAGAAAATGCTTTTTTTACACAAAAACCTATCAAGAACTTTTTTGATTTTTTATGGCTGTTTATCTAAAAAATTAGGCTTTCCTGTAATTTATACCGGATACGAAAAACCCTACTATACGTTATTTTTCATTTCCATTTTATAGTGAAATGCATATTTAAATAATCTCAATCAGGCCTTACTCTTAATTCTTACTTCTTAAATCGTCGCTCCGGGTCATTATTCGCCTAACTCACAATTATGCAAATCGGGAATTTCTTCATGCTTGCATTTTATACCAGCAGCATTCATTGCCTGCTGCATATCATGCATTTGTTTATCCATCAGTTGTATATGATCCAGCATATGATTGATTGCATACGCGACCGGATCAGGAGAGTCCGCTGTTGTCCCGTAGGCATCAAACCCCATCTTATTAGCAATTTTTGTACGTTCCGCACTTTGCGCATCCAGTGCGCCGACAACTCGTCCAGGAATACCAACCACGGTTGCTCCGTCAGGAACGGCTTTAATAACAACCGAATTCGAACCCACCCGCGCATTCTCGCCAATTACTATCGGTCCTAAAATTTTCGCACCGGCACCGACAACAACTCCATTTTTTAAAGTCGGATGCCTTTTACCCTTATCCCAGCTTGTCCCACCCAGAGTAACACCATGATATAAGGTGCAATCATCACCAATAATCGTGGTTTCACCAATCACTACCCCCATGCCATGATCAATAAAAAATCGCCTCCCAACGACGGCTCCTGGATGGATTTCTATTCCCGTTAGCCAGCGGCTGACATGGGCAATAAAATTAGCGATAAACTTAAAACCTCTAATCCATAAACGATGGCAAAACCGGTGCATTAGCACTGCATGAAAACCTGGATAGACACAAACAACTTCCCAGATAGTCTGCGCAGCAGGATCGCGCTCGAATACACAGGCAATATCTTCTTTTATTAAATTAATCATATTTTTGATGTAATATTGCCGTTGATTTTTTCAGGATGCCACGCAAAATATCCAGCTCCTTAGTATCTAAAGATGCTCTATGGTACACACGTCGTAAGCGGCGCATTATTGATGTGGATTTTTCAGGGTTAATAAAGCCAATTTCATCCAGCGCCTGATACAGATGCTCATAGAACGATTCCATTTGCGCAGAACTTGCTAATGCTACGTCTCTAACTTCTGGTTTCACCGCATCCTGACTAGAGGCTACCAGCAATTCATAACAAACCACTTGCACTGCAGCGGCTATATTCAATGAACTATATGCGGCATTACTGGGTATAGTCAGCAGGGTCTGGCATAAATCCAGCTCATGATTTTTCAAGCCCGAATTCTCTCGACCAAATAAAATAGCTACTTTTTTATCCTGCGCTTCTACCGCCAGTCTTTCCGCACAAATCCTGGGCGACTCTTCAGGCACTGCAATGGTTCTCGATCGGGCGCTTGCACCGATAACAATCTGGCAATCCGCTATCGCTTCCTGCAAGGAGTCACAGCATACTGCAGAGGCTAAAATATCATCTGCTCCCGACGCTCTGGAGGTAGCATCGGCGCTGGGGAAAATTTTAGGTGCTACCAAGTATAGTTCACTCATGCACATATTTTTCATGGCTCTGGCAACTGCACCGATATTACCTGGATGGCTTGTTTCAACCAATACGATCCTAATGTTTGACAGCAATGTTTGACCCTATAAATAAAAAAGATCACTATAGCAAAATTTTTGCTATCCTATACCGTTTTCTAAACGCTCATTAAAATTTAAGCTATGCATCCAATGCTCACTATCGCTATCCGCGCTGCGAGAAACGCGGGCGACATCATTCTACGTGCATCAGAACATGTCAGCCACATTCAAATTGATAATAAAGAGCAACATGATTTCGTCACTGAGATTGATCGTCAGGCAGAAGCCGAAATTATAAAAAACATTAAGACCGCCTACCCTGAGCATGCGATTCTTGCCGAGGAAAGCGGGCAACACGAAGGCAATGAATACACCTGGATTATCGACCCATTGGATGGAACAACTAATTTTTTACATGGCTTCCCGCATTACGCTGTTTCAATCGCGTTAAAACACAAGAACCGCCTTGAAGTTGGTGTTATCTATCTACCTTTAACTAATGAATTATTCACCGCCGCGCGGGGCGAAGGTGCAATGTTGAATAATCGGCGTATACGGGTGACCAAACAAGCAACCCTGACTGGAGCATTAATCGGCACCGGCTTTCCATTTAAAGCACAACAGCAAAAATATCTGGATGCTTATCTGGAGATGTTTAAAGCGGTTTGCATCAATACATCTGGCATTCGCCGCACTGGTTCAGCGGCTATCGACCTAGCCTTTTTAGCGATGGGTCGTTTAGATGGATTTTGGGAAGTGGACTTAAAGCCCTGGGATATTGCAGCAGGGATTATTATTGTCAAAGAAGCAGGGGGCGTAGTTACCGACCTTGCTTTTAACGATCAATATCTGGAATCAGGAAATATTATTACCGGCAATCCGAAAATGCATCAATTGATGTTTCAATTGATTAACCCGCATGTAACGGATAATTTAAAATAAGTAAACTGAACATTCCGTTTTGGGGGCACGTTTTTACCTGCCCTCAAAACAGAAGTATTTTACTTAAACGATAGGCAATGGTCGCATCATGCTCGTTTTGCCAGTCATCACATCCAGTGTTTTCCTTAAACGCTTGAATACTGATTCCTGAGTATAAGGAATACCATATTTTTCACATAAGGCTTTTACCTTAGGCTGAGCAATATGATAACGACTTAACGGCATCTCTGGCCATAGATGATGCTCAATTTGATAGTTCAGCCAGCCCTGGAGAAAATCAATTTTATCCGTCCCGGTTTGAAAGTTGGTCGACCCAAAGATCTGCCTCAGGTAAAACTCACCCTTATTAGTTGCTTTTTCTTCAAACACATACAAATCATCTCCCACATGATTCGTACCAATGACCAGAAAAGTATGTAAATTAGTAATCACTTCAGCCAGTAAAGAGTTAATTAAAACATTGGTAGCGGCAACCGCCCCCCCTAATGTAGTCACTATGCCCACAGGCATAAACAATAATGGAATTAGCGCAAATCTAATAGAGGCATAAGGTATTAGGCAATGCGTCCATAATTTACGACCCACTGACTGCAAAGGATTCCAGGTATCAGCACGTGAGTATGTGACCGGCTCCAAACCTATTTTTTTGTCTTCTGAATGTTGTAATTCAACCAGTGTAGAAGGTGCGTAATAGGTAAACTTCCAGGTACAGGCCATAACCCCTAGAAAAATATACCGAGCCCATTGTGGCATATTAAGATTTCTAAAGGTTTCGGTATTGAACTCCACTTGGTCCGGATCAGCTTCTTCACCCAGATTATAATGATGTAAATCATTATGTTCTTTATCCCAGGCTTCCGGTAACATCCACTCCAGCCAATCTATAAAGCGCCGATTTCCTTTAGCAAACCCTTTACTTCTATAACGTTGGGGAACACCTTCAATTTTGTCATAGGCACGGTGATTAATATGATGCGCAATCGTCGTCCAGCGCGTGACATTTCCCTGACTGATCAAAAAAGCAGACACTGGGTTTGGAATAATCCAGGCAGTTCCGTAACCTATAGTGGAACAAATACGTCCCCAGCGTTCAATCTTTTTTAAATGCCGAAAATCATCCATATTCAGATCACTTAATACTTCCTTACGGATATCATCCATGTCTTGTGCAAACTGATCTCTATCAATTGCATGGTAAATATGTTGAGTCACGCACGAGCCCCTTAAAATGAAAAAAGACTGGTACTATATCATCCCTCTAACAATTATCAGACTGATAATAGCATTTTACCAACCAGATCCACTTCAACCATAGACAAAAAAGGGGCTTAGAGGATTTAAAAAAATTCAAACACACTACCTACATGCCGTATGCACAAACAACGGCCCTGACATTATCTTCCAGCTCAGAATTTAAACCAGAAATCTCTATTTCGGGGGCAGCATAAAGTAAACTGGAGTAAGCAATACCAACCAGAAACATTCCGATCGTACAAAAACGGGGAAGTTGAAATTACGAAGATTATTCAAGGAACCTGTATTCAGTTAATACAGGCGCTGCCAGCCATGGAGAGCGAACGCGAGGGCTGGTAGTCCCCAGAAGGCGTAGGGCCGTTGTTTTGTCGGAATCGTAGCGCGAGCGTAGGTGGAGACAAAATAAAAGGCATTCCGAAACGCCGTCCAGTCATTTGAGAGAGTGTTACGAAGCCAGCGCCGAGTTTACGATGGTAGTGGCGAAGTGGCACGTACGCAGGACGTCTGGGGCACCGAAGGCATTAGTGGTCACGTTAAGTTTTTGCCGCTTGCTTGGGCTGGGATGCCCAAAACAAGCTTTCGCAAAAATAGCGACTCCCCGTATTATCGGGCAATTTTAGCATCGCCCATGCTTGATTCCAGAGAGCCATAAAACTTATATTCAAATCCGCCTGCCCTGCATTTTCAATATGTTGATAGCCTTTGTTTTGCACCTCCTGTTCGATACTCTGTTTTAATAAAGTCCACATATCTACATTTTTAATAAGCCCTTCGTCAGATTGCCGGGCAACACCTTTTGACCAATAGTAGGTTGTATTTTTAAGTAAAAGCAATTTAGAATGATGCGCAGTGATAAACGGCACAAACACATCTTCGTGTCGAATTTACTAAGTTGTCGAGCAAGAAGTCAGCAAGGCGTTCATGAATACGAAGCTTACTATTACAAAAAACTTTCTAAGCATAAGCCTTATTTTCAATTAATACAGGTAAGCCGGAAAAGATTCATTTTACCAAGCCCACATTAAATAATTGACTAGGTATCATCATGTTCGAGGCCAAACCATTCAATCAATTTCTAGCCACGGGATGGCTAGCCATCCTCCTGAGCAGTCCTTTACAGGCCACTGAAAAATCTGCCATTCTGGATAAAATAAAACTCCCTAAAGGCTTTAGCATCAGCCTGTTTGCCGATAATGTTCCGAATGCCAGAAGCATGGCTTTAGGTAAAGATGGCGCGGTGTTCGTAGGCTCCCTGAGAAATGGCAATGTATATGCCTTGCAAGACAGCGATCAGGACGGCACAGCCGAGCAGCGGCATATTATCGCCTCGGGCTTGAATATGCCGAACGGGGTTGCATACAAGGACGGTGCATTGTTCGTCGCAGAGCTAAATCGTATTATTCGTTTCGATAATATTGACCAGCTCCTGGATAATCCGCCTAAAGCTACCGTGGTATATGACCAGTTTCCCAGTGAGAAAAGGCATGGCTGGAAATATCTGCGTTTTGGTCCAGATAATAAACTTTATACCGCAGTCGGTGCACCCTGCAACATCTGCCTGCCTACAGAAGAACTCTTTAGCTCTCTGCTGCGTTTAGATAGCGATGGCAGTGACCTGGAAATATTAGCACGCGGCATTCGCAATACAGTGGGGTTTGACTGGCACCCAAAGACCAATAGTCTGTATTTCACCGAAAATGGTCGAGATATGTTAGGCGATGACATCCCGCCTGATGAGCTAAATAAATGGACCAAAAAAGACCAGCACTTCGGCTACCCTTTTTGTCATGGCGGCGAGCTACTCGATCCAGAATTTGGCAACAGTCAACAATGTAACGACTACACCCCGCCCGTATGGAAATTCAAAGCACATATGGCGCCTTTAGGCATTCGCTTTTATCGTGGGCAGCAATTCCCTAAAAGCTACCACAATCAACTCTTTGTCGCTCAGCATGGCTCCTGGAACCGCAGTATTCCACATGGTTATCGTATTGCCTTGCTTACCTTAAAATGGGGCAAGGTAGTTTCTGAACAGGTCTTTGCCGAGGGATGGTTAGATAAACAGGGTAAAGCGGCAGGCCGCCCTGTTGATATACTGGAATTAGCAGATGGCAGTTTACTGGTTTCAGATGATCTGGCAGGAGTTATTTATAAAATCAGCTATACAGGTGTGCAATGATTGCGGTTAATGCGCGGTTTTCGCCTGTCTATTCTCAAACTAGTTTTTCAGAAAGCGAGCAAGATAAGGCTTAAAGACCTTATAGTGAGATTTAATACTCGCTACAAACCCGACTTTACCAAAATATTGACCCATGATCAGCTGCATTTTCTGCCTAATTACCATGATTCTGTTCCTGATATAAACATGGATGGCAGAATTAAGTAATTTATCAATCATACCCATAATCCATTCATACGCTATTTCCAACCAGGCAAATGTCATCAATTGCGCTTTAGTTAAATCAAATAACCAGAAGGTAAAGGCAGCAACCGGAATTTTTAGTACATAAACCAGAATTCCGCTGATAAAGTACCCTTCAAGAAACCAAAGCCCTGCCAGCAAACCCATAGATTCAGCGAGCACCAAAATACCAATAAACACCGTCAGTAACAGGTACCGATGCATCGTTAAAAATTTCTGTTTTAGAGGCTCTAATACAACCAGGCTTTTAATATAGCTAAAAATCGGCTTGGCAAAAATATTCCAGACCAACTCTTCAAACAGGATGTAGCCAATAACCAGAATACTCTCCAGCGCTTTAGCAACAAATTTTTGGGTTTTATTATTGATATTCATATTGTGTACCTGGTTATTAACCGATACGCTGTGCTACAACCTCAAAAACACGCTCAAAAACACGACTATCTTCAGTATAAAAAGTTTCTGCGTCAACTTCACGGCGGAGCCACGTAAATTGCCGTTTTGCGAGCTGACGGGTTGCAATGATACCCAGTTCCTGCACTTCCTGTAGATTAATTTCACCATCTAAATAAGACCAGACCTGACGGTAACCTACCGCACGCACCGATGGCATTTGCACCGTTAAATCACCGCGCCGATACAAAGCCTCGACTTCTGCAACAAAACCTTGCGCTAACATCAGCTTAAAGCGCTGGGCTATTTTCTCATGTAATATCGCCCGATCTCGCGGTGCAACAATCAATTTAATTTGCTGATAAGGTATCTGTTCTACCTTTGCCTGTTCGTGTAACTCAGTCATCGACTTACCCGACAGTATCTGTACTTCTAGCGCACGTTGTACACGCTGCGGATCATTCGGGTGAATCCGCGCCGCAGCCTTGGGATCTATCGCCTGTAGTTTTTTATGCATGGCTATTTTGCCTATGCACTGTGCTTCGGCATCCAGTTGCGCGCGTAATGTGCTATCCGCAGTCGGTAACTCGGCCAGCCCATAAAATAGCGAATTAAAATACAGCATAGTGCCACCGACTAATAAGGGCACTTTGCCTCTGGCCGTTATATCTGCCATCAATGCTAAGGCGCGGCTTCTAAACTCACCAGTAGAAAAACTCTTTGCCGGATCTAAAATATCGATTAAATAATGCGTAATTCCCGCTCGCTCTTCTATCGTCGGCTTTGCTGTACCAATATCCATACCTTTAAAAACCAGTGCAGAATCGACGCTAATAATTTCAGCATTGAGCTGTTGCGCTAGCCGTACCGATAAGGCTGTTTTCCCAGCGGCAGTGGGGCCCATTAGAAAAATTGCAGGGGGAAGTGCTGTTGTTAACATTAAGATAGTTTCAAGCTTGCACGCACATCTGGGAATCTCTTTCAGTTAGTTTAAGCGATCGTTCATGCTCAATAATTTTCTTTGCTTTTTCAACTGCCGCACTTAACACAAATCCATTAATGCTAGGTAAACCTGAAGCAGCAGCTTGAGACAGTAGTGCCTGAGTATCACTATCAACTCTAGTGGTAATTCTTGGTAGGGGCGCTGTCATCATCAGACTCTCTTGCCAAACACAAAGTGCCAAATTGGCACCTAAAAGTGTCCCATGCCATTTTCTTTTTAGCAATAGCTTTCTAAGCTAAAAAACCAGTTGTAAGGAATACTATCGTCGAGCAAACTACTACTGCCCACGCAAAAACAACTTATCCAGTTCTTTTTTACTCAACTCCACCCAGGTGGGGCGGCCATGATTACATTGTCCGCTACGCTCGGTTTTTTCCATATCTCTGAGTAAAGCATTCATTTCTGGGACAGTCAAGCGTCGATTGGCACGTACCGAGCCATGACAGGCGATACAGGACAGAATTTCATTACAGCGCTGCTCGATACGCTGGCTCATGCCGTGCTCAATAATATCTGCCAGCACATCTTTCACTAATAATGCAATATCAACACCGCTTAATAGCGCTGGCACAGCGCGTACCACGATCATCTCTTCGCCCATACGATTTAACTCAAAGCCCAGACTCATAAAAAAAGCCTGCTGCTCATCGGCCAGATCCGCTTCACTACGAGTCACGTCTATTTGTACCGGCAATAACAAAGGCTGCGATGGCACAGAGCCTTGCTGGTAGTCGTTTTTAAATTGCTCATAAGTAACCCGCTCGTGTGCTGCATGCGCATCTACCAAAATAATACCATTTTGAGTTTCCGCTAGAATATACACATCATGTAAATGTGCCACTGCGAAACCTAGTGCAGGTAAGGTTCCAGTATTGTCGTCAGATCCAGCGAACGGCTCTTGAATATTAGTGACATTCTCTGAAGCAACAACGCGAGTATAGGCTTCAATCTGGGCATCAACATTTAAAGGCAATGAAGACTGACGTGGTGCATTTACAGGCTGGTAGCTTTGCCTGGCAGTGGGTTTGTTATCTAGGGTAGGTAAAGGCTGAAAATCAACCACCTGCTGCACATCAGGCCGCGCGACAACAATTTCAGCTGCAGCTTCATTCTGTTGCGTTTGTGGCCGCACATCCGCTAAAGAGCGGTGCAATGCTTTAAATAAAAAGTCATGTACGGTACGTCCTTCACGAAAGCGCACTTCCAGTTTTTGCGGGTGTGCATTAACATCGACTAAACCGGGGTCCAGCACTAAATATAAAACATACACGGGATGGCGCCCATGAAACAACACATCCTGATAGGCTTGCTTAATGGCATGCGTGACTAGCCGGTCTTTAATCAGGCGCCCATTGACATAAAAATACTGCATATCCTGCTGACTGCGGGAAAAAGTCGGCAAACCTACCCAACCATATAAATGCATACCCGAAGCATTAAAATCAATTGCCACAGAATTTTCTAAAAAAGCGGAACCAAAAATATGCGCGACGCGTTGTTCCTTCTCTTCCTGGGTCTGTGCCAGTTTAAAATTAAAGACCTCGCGTTGGTTATGTTTTAATTCAAAGGCAATATCAAAGCGGCTTAAAGCCATACGTTTGAATAAGGTATCAATATGGGTAAATTCCGTTTTATCGGTCTTTAAAAATTTACGCCGTGCCGGGGTGTTATAAAACAAATCACAGACTTCTATTGTCGTCCCCAAAGGATGTGGATCAGGCTGTGGATCCAGCTCTTCTTCAGAACCATCGGCTTGCACCCGCCAGGCACAATCCGCATCCGCTACTCTTGAAATCAGGATTAATCTAGATACCGAGCTAATACTGGGTAACGCTTCACCACGAAAGCCCATCGTTGTAACCTGCTCCAGATCCTGCAAAGATTTGATTTTGCTGGTTGCATGCCGGGACAAGGCCAAAGGTAAATCTTCTTTTTCTATACCACAGCCGTTGTCCCTTATTTTAATAAGCCGCGCGCCACCTTGCTCTATTTCGACATTAATCTGAGTCGCTCCAGCATCAAAACAATTTTCAACTAACTCTTTAACCACCGACGCAGGTCGTTCCACCACCTCGCCAGCGGCAATCTGATTAACTAATTGGGGGGGTAAGGCATAAATGCGCATAAAAAACTCAATACTGTGAAAAAATAGGGGGTGTTGGGGCGGGAAACGTAACGTTCATTTGCTTGATGCGCTTCATACCTCAGCACATCCTATTCAAAATTTATAAACGAAGCTTAGCTCTGTTTAGCCAGCCCGATCCTGGTCAATCAGTTCCAAAAACAATTGCTCTAAACGATTAGAGCCATTCTTCAAACTGACCACTTCAATCTGTTGCTCTGACAAGCCTTTAAATAGCTGATTCAAACCCAAATTTTTAGGGACAGAGACGCTGATTTGCATGGAATTAATCAAATCGATTTTATAACCTGAGATAGCCGCAATTTTTTTCAGTGGGGTTTTAACATCACAAACAAAATGTTCTTCATTGAGGCGTGCCAGTAAGCTCTGCATATCGGTATGCTCAACAATTTCACCTTGGTTAATAATAGCAATATTGCGACATAAACTCTCTGCTTC
>DUBW01000029.1 GCA_012960135.1 Methyloprofundus sp. | reverse complement strand
CTTGAGCGGTCTGGATGACTTTTTGAGTTAAACCGACAGTTTCGTAGAACTGCAATCCGTTTTCGGTTTGTGCAAAGGATTGCGATTAGTTGGTCAAATGAGCACGGCGAACAAATTAAAAGTTTATTTAGAGATTTAGATAAAGTAATTATGAATTTAATGCATATGGTTTTAAGGATTGCCCCATATGGAGTATTTTGCTTAGTTGGCAAAATGTTTGCTGAAGTTGGCTTTAATTTAATCCACCAATTAGCCGGTTATTTTGCCGCAGTTATGTTGGTACTGCTGTTACAGTTAACTGTAACTTACTCAAGTTTAATAAAATTTGTTGCGCGCCTGTCACCAATTATTTTTATCAGAAAATTAATTCCTGCGATGCTATTTGCTTTTAGTACTTCTAGCAGTAGTGCATCTATTCCAGTAGTTTTAAATACAGTTCAAGAACGTTTAGGAGTAAAAGAATCAGTCGCCTCATTTGTGATCCCGTTAGGTGCGACCATTAATATGGATGGCACCGCGATCATGCAGGGCGTCGCCACCGTTTTTATTGCGAATAGTTATCATGTTAAATTAGGCTTAGCTGGTTTTCTAAAAGTTATTTTGACAGCAACTCTAGCCTCAATTGGCACCGCAGGGATCCCCAGCGTTGGTTTGATTACCCCAACTATGGTCTTGACCCAAGTAGGTTTACCGATAGAAGGGATCGCTTTAATATTAGGCGTAGATAGAATCTTAGATATGACGAGAACCGCCATAAACATAGCAGGCGACTCGGTAGTCGCCTGCGTAGTTGCTAAAAGTGAAGGTGCTATAAACCTTGAGGTCTATAATAAAACTAGTTAAGTGTAAGTCCTATATTAATTACTCTGAATCACAGTGCGATTTTTTGCAACATTTACTGCAACACTTAGATACCAAACAATAAAATAAGCCAATTATTAATACGAAAATAAACATATCGAAAAAGGCCCAAACTGCGCCAATCAAACTACCCATTAAAGTAGCTTCATAACCTAAGTAGACTGAGCCAAATAAATCAATCATTGGCATACCATAACCAATCATAGCTCCAGCTACACCCATTAAAAATATACCCAGTGCCCAGGCTAGACCTGCAGCAACTCCGAGCTTACACCAACATTTATCCCCATGACCTGACATGATTGCTCTCCTCGGTAATTACGAATTTATAAATACCACCTATATTATAGTAGAAAGAATAGGAATTCCAAGCCACAAAGTCAAGGTATTATTTGGTTTTTGGCAACAACCAGTCGGCTCTATGTTGAGAAAAGTAACATTGCCCTTTGTAAGCTCGAAACTAATTAACTTATGGATAGGTTTGGGAAAGTTTTGCTATAAATTCAGTCAATCCTGTGGGGGGTAAATGATTAATCCCCGCTGCAGCTCTACGACCACCTCCCGTAGCAAATGAAGCACACAGTTCATCAGCTTTCACTTTGTTATTTAATGGAGCACGGACGCTAACCTGATAATCATTAGCTGGGGTGTAAGTGACTACTGCATGCGCTCTATCTGGATACTGATTGGCTAAATTATTACTAAATACGCCGCTGACGCGTCTTGCCCAGGCTTGATCCGGTAAAATAAATACAGCAACATTGTCAGTAACATATTCAGGTTGCACCTGTTCGGCAGAGTGCATATCTTCTAAATAACCATTTTCTAGTTGTTGATAGATAGCAGAGCTACTGGCTATAAAATCCAGCGGTGAGATATACTCTGCCATTTCACGATAGAGTTTATCTGGCATAAAGTGCAAATCTTCAAGACAACTACCATAGGCGTTATAGTTTACATAGGTCCCTAGGTTATTTAGTAATTGAAGGTTCTGCGTGTCGAGATTAATCGTGTTGGCAAGGTGCTCGGCGCTAAGGTGAAAATTGTCGCCAAAAGCCGCTGTAATAGCCCATAGTGGGAACTGATTTTCTAGATATTTGTTAATGATTAAGCTGGTACAGGTATCAGAACTGGTATCAATTAAAGCTGTCAGGTTAGGATGTAGAGGGAGGTCTCCTGCCTGGTGATGGTCTGCATAAAATACGCTTGCGCCATTAGCCAGAAATTGATTTAACTGCAGGCTGTTTTTTTGCATGGAAATATCTAAAACGGTCAGCTGATCGCCAGGCTGGGCATTAATTTTAGTCAGTAGCTGGATGTCGCGTTTAATCCCGGTTATTAAGCTTGCTTTACGTGGTTCTGCAAGGCGTAATTGGATTAAGGCACAGATACCATCAGCATCGCCATTAAAGATATCGTAATACATTTATTTTATTTTACCCTCGGGCAGGATATGTCTGTCACGTAATAAGGCGATGACTTGTTCAGCTCCTTCTTCGAGCGTCAGTGTATTTGTGTCAATTCTTAATTCAGGCTTAACTGGAACTTCATAGGGCGAGGAGATGCCAGTAAAATCTTTAATTTCCCCATTTCTGGCTCTCTTATATAAACCTTTTACATCACGAGTTTCACAGACTTCTAACGGACAGAAGCAGTGAATCTCGATAAAGTCGCCATGGGGCATTAAACTTCTAGCCATTTCTCGTTCTTGTTTAAACGGTGAAATAAAAGCGGTCAGCGTAATCACCCCTGCTTCTAGCATCAGTTTTGCAGCTTCACTGATACGGCGGATATTTTGTTTACGATCCTGGTCGCTAAAACCAAGGTCTTTATTGAGTCCATGACGCACATTATCACCATCAAGCACAAACGTATTTAAACCTTGTTGATAGAGTTTTTCTTCTACTGCATGGGCGAGGGTAGATTTTCCGGAACCCGATAAACCGGTAAACCAGAGGACAACAGATTTATGTTGGTTTTTTTCTTCGCGGAGCTTTCTACTGACCGTTGACTGGTGCCAGACAACATTGCTGGGTCTATCAGAATCTTTGTTCATATTGAAAAATTTAGTAGTTAAAATAGGTTGCTAATTGCTCTTGTTTTTGAGGTATAGAGGACCTTGGAGGCCACCTATTGCAACCGCCAAATTTGTTAGCACAACTGAATTAGTTTTAACAGTAACTAACAATTTCTGTCAAGTTTATGCTCTGAATCCTGGAGCAGGTAATTACTTGACTACCGCTTTAGGTTCGTCCTTCATGATGAAATACTTTTTCATTAGGAATGCGCATGAAATAACTTGAGCAACTTGGAAGCGGGGTCCTGAGTTCGCTAAAGCTCGCTCTACAGTATGAGTTACTCTGTATAGTAACTGTTTTACCAGGTAACAAATTTAGCTATTCCTTCCTCTATGGTCGTATCAGGTTTATAGCCAACCTCTTCTACTCATGCCTCCCCATCCGCATAGTTATCTGGCACATCACCGGATTGCAAAGGTAACTGTTCTTTCTCGGCGGTTTTACCCAGACATTTTTCCAGCGTTTGAATATAATCCAGTAACTCTACTGGGCTTTGATTGCCTATTTTATCAATTCGCCAAGGTGCTTTACTGGTACCTGAGTCCGGCTCTGTTCCACTCCAGGTTTATTAAACCATTACATTATCTAAGTTGTAATATAAATGGAATCACAGAAGAGCTAGTATTAATTGCTAAGCCTTACTCCACTGCCCTAGTAAATACTGAAATTTATCTTTATCTAATTGCGCATTATCAACTTTTAAATAAACGACTTGCTCACTGGACTGTAATGTTGCGCTTGCGACACCATCAACTGCAACTATATCGGCGATAAATGCGTCCAGATTTTTCTCTGCGACATCTTCAGTCGATATCAGTAAATTAGCCAGATACTGCGGTGCATTCATAGACAGGGCTACCAACAACCAACTTGCTGCCGCACAGGCGCAAAATAAAAATACATAACTTGCACCCCATTCACCATATACCCAGCCGCCGCTAGTTCCACCAATAAAAGCCCCCATAAATTGAGAACTGGAATAGGCACCCATGGCGGTACCTTTTAAATCACCAGGGGCAGTTTTTGAAATTAGTGAGGGTAAGGTCGCTTCCAGTAAGTTAAATCCACAAAAAAATACCCATAGACCCAGTATGATAGAAAATAATGTGGCATTAAAAAAATATAAGCCTATATTTGCAATCAATACACTGGCAACAGCGGCGCTAAAAACGGGCTTCATCTTGCGCTTTTTCTCGGCAATAATAACGAACGGTACAATAACTGCCATTGACGTGACTAATACGGGCAGATATACCATCCAGTGGTCCTTAGCTACTAGCCCGGCATCACGTAATAATAATGGCACGATCATAAAACTGGCGGTCAGGATTAAATGCAGAATAAAGATGCCGTAATTCAGGCGTAGCAAATCCTTATTTTTCAAGACAGTGGTAAGTTGCGAGGGAATAAGCTCTGCATCTCGATGTACTTTAGTATGTTCAGGATTGGGCACCACAAACAAGACCACAAAGATAGCCAAAAAGGACAGTACAGCAGTCAGCCAAAATATGCCTTGTATTCCTGAGTATCCGGCAATTACTGGACCTAAAGTAACCGCAACGCCAAATGACATGCCAATACTGGCACCTATCATCGCCATCGCTTTGGTACGATGTACTTCCTGGGTCAAATCCGCTGCCAGCGCCATAATGGCTGCTGCTATTGCGCCACTACCCTGTAATGCACGGCCGATTAAAACCCCGTAAATCGTGGTCGACAATGCGGCAACAACGCTACCTGCAGCAAATAATACCAAGCCCAGAATGATGATTTTCTTGCGCCCAAAGCGGTCAGACATCAGGCCAAAAGGAATTTGTAAAAAAGCCTGCGTTAAACCATAAACACTAATTGCCAAGCCGATTAACAAAGGCGTTGCACCTTCTAATGTTTCAGCAAATAACGATAAAACCGGTAATATCATAAACAGACCGAGCATGCGTAAGGCATAAATGCTGGATAATGATAAGGTGGCACGTCGTTCCATAGACGTCATAGGGCTGGTTATATCCTGAACGTGTGTCAAAACTGTAAACTCCTGTAAGGTAAAAACTTTTGTTGCACTGCACCTATTTTATAGATAGATGACTGTTTGCGTGTTTGAATAACACTACTATTTGTCCGCAGAAAATAAGCGCTGCACGAGCAACGGACTCATTCTTAACGGGTAGATAAACGTTTTATTTTAGCAGCTTTAGTTATGTAATTTATGTTTATTCAATGCCAACCACTGTATACCAATAATCGGTATTGCCGATTCTATTCGACCGTCTTCTATCATGGCATAAGCTTCAGCAAAGCTGACTGTAGACACCAGAATATCTTCATTTTCATGATCTAGACCATGAATACCCCCGACATCATCGGCATTGATACGCCCATAAAATAATGCAATCCGCTCTGATGTACCTCCCGGGGAGGTATAGAACTCATTAATCAAATGCATTTCTTTAACCACGCAGCCCGCCTCTTCTTCCGACTCCCGATAGGCGACTTCTTCTGCTGTTTCGCCTTCTTCTATTGCACCGGCAACAATTTCCACTAGCCATGCCTGCTCATGCTTGTCAGGCTGCCCAACCGGGCCCATACGAAATTGCTCAATAATCACCAGTTTATCGGCATCTGGGTCATATAATAGTACGGCAACACAGGAGCCTCGCTGAAACAGCTCGCGCGTTAATATTTCGCTATGCCCGCCTGCAAATAAAGTATGCTGCACCTGGTAGCGATTTAAACTAAAAAAACCCTTGTACATTGTTTCTTGCTGAAGCACTTTAAATTCTTTTTTCATTGACCCCTCTTTTTATGATTGCAATTTCATATTAATATCACCACTATATATTAAACAATATTATTAACTTTTGGGAGTAAACATACCATGCTGCGGATTTTTCTTTTTTTAGCAACTAACGTTGCTATTATGGTGGTAATTAGCATCGTTTTCAGTCTTTTAGGCTTAAGCGGCACGCTCGATGCAAATGGCGCTGATCTAAACCTTAATGCCTTATTGATCATGTCTGCCATCATCGGCATGTCTGGTTCGTTTATTTCTTTAGCGATGTCTAAGTGGTCAGCCAAACGAGGTATGGGCGTCCATGTTATCGAGCAACCACAAAATAACACCGAAAAATGGCTGGTTGATCTTGTAGCACGTCAGGCACAAAGAGTCGGTGTCGATATGCCAGAGGTGGGTATTTTTCAAACTCCGGATGCTAACGCATTTGCCACGGGTATGACAAAAAACAGTTCATTGGTTGCTGTTAGCACAGGACTATTGCAGTCCATGTCCCCTGATGAAGTCGAGGCAGTGGTCGGCCATGAAATGTCCCATGTTGCCAATGGTGATATGGTGACTATGGCCTTAATGCAAGGTGTGGTGAACACCTTTGTCTATTTCTTTGCCAGCGTCATCGGCCATGTGGTTGACCGCGTTGTGTTCAAAAATGAACGGGGACACGGTATGGGCTATTTTATCGTACAAATCATCGCCCAGATTGCGCTATCCTTTTTGGCCTCTATGCTGGTTATGTGGTTTTCACGTCATCGCGAATTCAAAGCCGATGCAGGCGGGGCAAAATTAGCCGGCAGAGAGAAGATGATTGCTGCTTTACGCGCATTACAACGCGCCCATGAGCCAGAAGAGCTACCTGGCCAATTTGCAGCGTTTGCAATCAATGGTGGCGGGGTTAAAAAATTATTTATGAGCCACCCACCTTTAGAAGAGCGTATTGCGGCATTGCAGAACCAGCGCTAATTAATATCTATTTTCACGACATAGGTGTTCTGGCCTGTCGTGAAAGCAACTTAATAGAGCAAATAAAAAAGGGGCTAATGATAGCCCCTTTTTTAATAGTAGAGTAAGACCTACTGTTCTCTAATTGACACTCTGGTTGCGCTACGCAAGCCATCAACAACCGCTGCATAATCAGATTGACCTAGTGCCCTGGCAATATTTGCCTCCGCTAGTTTAGCCTTTTCCGCATCTGCTGCTGTTTTAATGCCATCAGTAACCGCTAATAAGTTAACCACGGATTGATCCCCACCTAGAGTATCAACCACAATAATAGTAGGCTGCCCTGCAACAGGCTTAGCTGCTTTAAACACCATCTGATTTAACTCTGGCGAGATGTCTTTGCTATCGCGCTTTAAGCCGCTTATTTTTTCGACATTTAAAGCGAGCCCTGCTGCTACTTCATCCATGCTAGCGCCAGCTAGTAATTGCTGCTTAATATTTTCAGCTTGTTGCTTAGCTTGCTGCTCAGCCTGCTGCGCTTGAATTGCCGCAATAATAATATCTTGCACTTCCTGTAAAGGCTTGCTTTCAGCAGGCTGATGCTCTTTTAAACGCAACACCAGCAACCGATCATCACCGAGTTCTACCGGCTCACTATTGTTTCCCTGTAGCACCGCTTCGGAAAAAGCAACATTTCTAATTGCCTGCTCGTTAGCAATACCCTTACCTGCATCACGGGTAAAAAACTCAGCTTGCTTAATTTCCAGACCTAACTCATCAGACACAACCTGTAAATTATCAGAATTTTCAAAACTCACTTCTGTCAGCACTTCGCCTGACTCATAAAAGCGGGTTTCAGCCTCTGCTCTTTGTACGGCTTCTATTACTTCGGCGTTAACCTCTACCAATGATTTAGTCTCAGCCGGCACTAATTCAGTGACCGTGATTAAATGATAACCAAAATCTGATTTAACAGGTTCGGACACTTCCCCCGCTTGCAACTGTGTTGCTGCTTTCTCAAACTCAGGCTCCATCACGCCAATTTCGAATAAGCCCAGGTCTCCGCCTGTCTTTGCCGTCACCGTATCATCAGAAAGTTCTGCGGCTAAGTCAACAAAGGACTCTTGTGCCAATCGCAGCTTTGCAGCCTGTGCATTAGCCAGCGCCTGTTCTTCTGTAGTCGTGCTAGTTTTAGCAAATAATATATGGCTAATATTGCGCCGCTCTTTTATAGAATATAAGACGATATTGTCGTCATAATATACTTGTATTTGCTCATCACTAGGTGTAACGTCTGCCATTAACTTGCTTAATGTCAGCTCAACATACTCCACTGACACCTGTTCTGCGGTCTGAAAATCTGCTATCTGTTGCTGGTAATAAGCATCAAGTTCTTCAGCCGTAGGCGCAATCGTAACAGCCTGTAATTTAACACTTAGATATTCAATATCTCTGGTCTGATTTTGAACCTTGAAAAATCGCTCGATACTCTGCTCTGAAACGAAACTGGTCTCGGTGACTGCTTTTTGATATTGCTCCATCAACAATGCTTTGCGTATCCGATTTACAAATTGTGCCGATGACATCCCCTGCTGACCAAGCATCGTCTCATATTGTTTTTTATCAAACTTACCATCACGCTGAAAATACTGCAATGCGGCAATAAACTTCCTGACAATCTCATCGCTCACAGTCAGCTTTTCTGCAGTGACATGCTGCAATAGTAACTCATCTCGAATTAATTTTTCGATAGCCTGAGTTTTTAATATTTGTTCAGGAATCTGTACGTTAGCATACTGCTGTTTAAATTGCGTATATGCCTGGGTAATATCGCGCTGGACAAATTCCTTATCCCCCACAACGACTACCGCAATTTCTTGCCCACCATCGGTATAGTTTTGCAACCCCCATAAAGCAAAGGGTACACAAATTAATATCAAGATTATCCAGGCAAAAGTTCCCTGTGTTTTTTCTCTTATTTTTGTCAGCATCAAATTAGCCTTACTCGATTAATTAAACCGGAATAAAGTCTTTAGTAATAAACTTCACTCTCGGGGTCATACACTTCACACGTACAAGGCATGAATTATGCCCATGTATTCTGTATAAATAGAATCACGATGTCAAACTTCATCGCCTTGTTCTTTAGTAACACACCTAAAACATATCAGTCGCAGGTATAAATTTTAAACAAAAAAAAACCCCGAACCAAACGGTCGGGGTTTTTTAATATGGCGGAGCGGACGGGATTCGAACCCGCGACCTCCGGCGTGACAGGCCAGCATTCTAACCAGCTGAACTACCGCTCCATAGTCTGTGGTGGGTGCTGAGGGGTTCGAACCCCCGACCCTCGCCTTGTAAGGGCGATGCTCTCCCAGCTGAGCTAAGCACCCGACTAAAGAACGACTATTATAATAGCTTTTTACAATCTTGCAAGCTATATTTTACAAAAACTGCTCGTTTATACATTAACGCTGTCTTTTAAACCTTTACCCGCTTTAAATGAAGGAATTTTTGCTGCTTTAATAGTTATTTCCGCCCCTGTTTGCGGGTTACGGCCTTTGCGCTCTGCTCTATCTTTAACAGCAAATGTGCCAAAGCCTACTAATGCAACCGGATTACCTGCCTTCAATGCCCCCGTAACAGACGACATAAATGCGTCTAGTGCGCGACCTGCATCTGCTTTAGTTAATTCTGAAGCATCCGCCATTGCATCGATAAGTTCTGATTTATTCATTTATTATTCTCCGTAGTAAATATACACAGCACACGTATATGCCGACCAGCCAAAAACCATAAAAAGTCTATGAAATCGAGTGTATTTATAGCAACTCTATCTTAGTTATGTCAAGCGATACAGCGCAATATAGCCAAATTAACTTACTCAAACTTATAAATTAATGAGCTCTAATTGACTTTTCATTGGTCTTCAGTACATTTTTATCAACTGTATCAGGCATTTTTTTTAAGGCTTCCGGTTGATATTGCAAAGCTATTTCCAACACTTGATCTATCCAGCGTACTGGTATAATTGTCAGGTTTTCCATAACATTATCAGGAATTTCGGCCAGATCTTTTTCATTTTCTTGCGGAATAATCACAGTACTGATACCACCACGGTGCGCCGCTAGTAGCTTCTCTTTAAGTCCACCTATAGGTAGCACTTCGCCACGCAGGGTAATTTCTCCTGTCATGGCAACTTCTGCCTTGACTGGAACCCCTGTTAAAGCAGAAATCACAGCCGTACACATGCCTATGCCAGCACTAGGTCCATCTTTAGGTGTTGCGCCTTCTGGAACATGAATATGTAAATCCTGTTTCTGGAAAGCCTCTTCTTTAATGCCTAAAGACTCGGCTCTTGCGCGCACAACTGTAATGGCAGCTTCTATCGACTCTTTCATCACATCGCCCAGCTTTCCAGTCGTCGATTGCTTACCCTTACCCGGAATAACCACCGCCTCGATCGTCAGTAGTTCACCACCGACTTCGGTCCATGCTAACCCTGTTACCTGACCAATCTGGTCTTGCTCCTCAGCCAGACCATAACTAAAGCGACGTACACCTAAGTAGTCAGCCAGGACATCAGAATTAACACTGACATGACCTTGCTTCTCTTTTAATAATAACTCTTTAACAACCTTACGACATATCTTGGAAATTTCACGTTCCAGGCTACGCACTCCTGCCTCACGCGTATAATAACGCACGATATCTTGAACAACTTCCTGCTCAATTTTTACTTCCGCAGGCTTTAAGCCGTTATTCTTTAACTGCTTAGGCAATAAATAACGCATCGCAATATTGATTTTTTCATCTTCGGTATAACCAGCCAGACGAATCACTTCCATTCTATCCAGCAGCGGCCCTGGAATATTCATGGTATTTGCTGTCGCGACAAACATAACATCCGATAGATCAAAATCGACTTCCAGATAATGGTCAGCAAAGGCTTTATTTTGCTTAGGATCAAGCACCTCTAATAAGGCCGAGGCAGGATCACCGCGAAAATCGCCCGCCATTTTGTCAATTTCATCCAATAAAAACAGAGGATTACGAACCTTTATCTTGGATAGGCTTTGTAATATTTTACCCGGCATAGAGCCAATGTAAGTACGCCTATGACCGCGAATTTCGGCTTCATCACGCACGCCACCCAGCGCCATTCTGACATATTTTCTATTGGTCGCACGGGCAATAGACTCCCCCAGAGAGGTTTTACCTACACCTGGAGGCCCAACCAAGCAAAGAATAGGCCCATTTAACGACTTCACTCGCTGCTGTACTGCCAGGTACTCCAGAATGCGCTCCTTGACCTTCTCCAGCCCATAGTGATCGATATCGAGTATTTCTTCAGCCAGCTTTAAATCATTGCGCACCTTGGTTTTCTTTTTCCAGGGCACATTGAGCATCCAGTCTATATAATTACGCACAACAGAGGCCTCGGCAGACATCGGCGACATCATTTTCAGCTTATTTAGCTCAACGTCCGCTTTTTCCTTTGCTTCTTTTGACATGCCAGCCTTGGCAATTTTTTGCTCTAGTTCTTCGGTCTCGCTGACTGCATCATCCATCTCTCCCAGCTCTTTCTGAATGGCTTTCATTTGCTCATTCAAATAGTATTCGCGCTGATTTTTTTCCATTTGCTGCTTTACCCGTACCCGGATATTTTTTTCCAGAGCAAATAAATCAGCCTCATTTTCCATCAGCAGCATCAGCTTTTCCAAACGCTGCACAATATCTGCCATTTCCAGCAATTCTTGTTTTTCAACGACTTTCAGGCTCATATGCGCAGCCATAGTATCGGCCAGCCGACCTGGTTCTTCTATTCCTGACAATGCATTCAGGACTTCAGGTGGAATTTTGCTATTCAGTTTTACATATCTGAAAAAAGACTCCACTGCCGCTCTAACTAAAACATCAAGCTCTTTGTCAGCTAGCGGGACCAAGTCATTTATCTCGCTTATTTCGGCAAATATACAGCCATCCAGCTCATGATATTTTTTTACCTGACTGCGTTGCTCGCCTTCCACTAAAACCTTTACCGTACCGTCCGGAAGTTTTAATAATTGCAATATATTAGCTAAGGTTCCGACCTTATGTAATTCATCGAAATGCGGATCATCAAGGTCAGCTTCTTTTTGTGAAACCAGCAAAATCTGCTTGCTTTCCTGCATCGCTTTATCTAGCGCTTCAATCGATTTTTCTCGCCCTACGAATAAAGGGATCACCATATGCGGATAAACAACTACATCCCTAAGTGGTAATACCGGCGTTAAATTATCCTCAGTGCTTACGTCTAATATTTCATTCGTTTCCATTTAGGAACCTATTTGCCATTCAATTATTAATGTTTATAATATAAGGATGATTAGCTATATAACAAGAAGCAAGGCAAAAAAAAGCGGGAGTTTAAACTAAACTCCCGCTTTTAATAAGCAAACTATCTTGCTAGCTAATTATTCTACTGATGCTACTTTTTTTGGGTTTTCATAAATGAAATAAGGATCGTTTTCACCTTCTATCACTAATTTATCGATCACTACTTTCGCGACATTATCAGCAGATGGAATTTCATACATAGTATCAAGCAATACGCTTTCGACTATCGTTCTCAAACCCCTTGCTCCGGTTTTACGCTGCATAGACTTCTTCGCAATTGCATACAGGGAGTCTTCGCGAAATTCCAGTTCAGCACCTTCCATTTCAAACAATTTTTGATACTGTTTGGTCAGTGCATTTTTCGGTTCCGTCAGTACCTGAACCAAGGCTTCTTCACTTAATTCTTCCAGCGTTGCGACTACGGGCAATCGACCAATAAATTCAGGAATCAGTCCATAACGAATCAAATCTTCGGATTCAACTTCAGCAAATATCTCACCAACGTTCTTAGCATCATCTTTGGTTTTCACTTCGGCAGAAAACCCGATGCCGCCTTTTTCTGAGCGCTGTTTTATGACTTTATCCAGCCCTGCAAATGCACCACCGACAATAAACAGAATATTAGCTGTGTTTACCTGGACAAATTCCTGCTGCGGATTTTTACGACCGCCTTGTGGCGCTACCGAGGCAATCGTGCCTTCAATTAACTTTAATAAAGCCTGTTGAACACCTTCACCAGAGACATCTCGGGTAATAGATGGATTTTCAGATTTGCGCGCAATCTTATCAATTTCATCGATATAGATAATACCTGATTCTGCTTTTTCTACATCAAAATCGCATTTTTGCAGAATTTTCTGAATAATATTTTCGACATCTTCACCCACATAACCTGCTTCGGTTAATGTGGTTGCATCAGCAATACTAAAAGGTACATCCAGAACTTTTGCCAGTGTTTCTGCCAACAAAGTCTTACCCGAACCCGTTGGACCAATCAGTAATATATTACTTTTACCCAGCTCGATTTCATTATCTTTTTTACCATAATTACGCAGGCGTTTGTAATGATTATAAACCGCTACTGATAAGATTTTTTTAGCCTGCTCCTGACCAATAACATACTCATCTAACGCAGCCTTAATCTCCTTAGGCTTTGGTAGTTTCTGCTGAATTTCTGACCCTTCTTCCAGATCCTCACTAGCCAGCTCTTCTTTGATAATATCATTACAAAGATCGACACATTCATCACAAACAAAGACTGAAGGCCCGGCAATAAGCTTTCTTACTTCACCCTGGCTTTTGCCACAAAATGAACAATACAAAATTTTATCGCCATTCCGCTCTTTACTCATCGCTCACCTTTCATCATTATTTTATAACCCTGCGCTCGCATCAGGATTCTGTTCTACTAGATAATACCTTATCAATCAATCCATAATCAACCGACTCTTCTGCACTCAGGAAATTATCTCTGTCAGTATCTGCCTGTATTTTCTCCATACTCTGACCCGTGTGATGCGCCAGAATTTTATTTAACTTTTCGCGTATAGTCAGGATCTCGCGCGCATGAATGTCAAAGTCAGACGCCTGCCCCTGGAATCCGCCTAAAGGCTGATGGATCATAACCCGGGAGTGGGGCAAACAATAACGCTTACCTGCCGCACCGCCAGTTAACAATAAAGAACCCATACTCGCCGCCTGACCAATACACATAGTACTTACGTCAGGTTTAATAAACTGCATGGTGTCATAAATCGCCATGCCAGCAGTGACCGAGCCACCCGGGGAATTAATATACAAATGGATATCTTTATCTGGGTTTTCAGATTCTAAAAACAATAATTGAGCGACAACCAGATTAGCCATGTAATCTTCTACCTGACCCACCAGAAATATAACCCGCTCTTTTAATAGGCGCGAGTAAATATCATACGAGCGTTCACCACGTGCAGTTTGCTCAATAACCATCGGCACCAGGCCTCCGGCTGCTTCGGGCGAAATAATATTGCCCATTCCATTGCCGCTATCAGTCATGTTCAGATCCTTATTATTATGCTGCTGGTCCCATTATTTCTTTGAATGAAACAACCTCATCAGTGACTTTTATTTTTTCCAGTACCCAGGCAACTGTCGCATCTTCGAGCACCATTTGCTCTATTTCTGCCAGGCGGTCTTTGTCACCATAATACCAGTTAACAACCTGCTCAGAATCTTCATAGCTTTGCGCCATACCATCGATCACCGTCCGGATATCATCTGCTTCAGCTTTAATTTCATTTTTCTGAATAATTTCAGCTAAAATCAAACCTAAGGCAACACGTCTTTTTGCCTGATCTTCGAAGTCAGTAGTCGCTGGTTTAATATCATTAACATCCACATTACGTTTTTTTGCATTCTCGTAATACGGCTTCATTAAACTCTCGATCTCCTGATCTATCATAACTTTAGGCAATGCCACTGATACGGCATCATATAAAGCATCCATGACAGAATTTTTCAGTCTGGTTTTAAGCCCCTGCTCAAGTTCGCGCTGCATGTTATTTTTCACATCAGTACGGAACTCTGCTAGATCACCGCTTTCTATACCATAGGCTTTAATAAATTCCTCATTTATCTCAGGTAAGCTCGGGGTTTCTATTTTGAGTACTTCTATTGCAAACTCAGCAGGTTTTCCCGCTAGTTTTTCATTACCATAATCTTCGGGAAAAGTGACTTCAAAGGTCTTTTTTGCACCGATCGCAAGCCCGGTTAATTGATCTTCAAAACCTGGCACCATCTGCTTTGAACCCAGTTCGACCTGAAATTCGTCGACCGTACCTTCGGTAAAGTTCTCACCTTCACAGGTACCTGAAAAGGTAATTGTGACCTGATCACCCGTTTGTGAATCCTGCTCAGATGCCTGCCAATCTTTCTTTTGCTCTTGTAGTTTGGCAACCATCGCATCAACATCACTTTCTTGAACGCTGGCAACCGCCTTACTCACTTCAATTCCGTCCACGCCATCTAAAGTAAACTCAGGGTAAATCTCAAAAACAGCAGCAAAGCTAAAACCTTCTTCACTTTCAACTGGCTCAATCTGAGGCATGCCAGCAGGACGTAATTCATTATCCTGGAGTGCCTGAAAATAATTAGTCTGTATTAAATCGCCAGTAATTTCTTCTTTAACGCGCGCGCCATACATCTTTTGCACAACTTTTTGTGGAACTTTCCCTGGACGAAATCCGTCAATCTTAACTTCACGAGCTAAAGACTTTAAACGCTCATTAACTTTTCCCTGAACGACATCTTCAGACACAGTAACGATCATTTTTCTGCTTAATTCTGATGTCTTTTCGACAGAAACTTGCATTGATTTACCTCAATTGTATGTATATGTTTTAACTATCAATTCCGGCGATGGAAATGTATAACGGAGAATTGACGATGATTATCGTCAATAAATCTATTCGGTATTTAAGTGGTGCGAGCGGAGAGACTTGAACTCTCACATCATAAGATACTGGTACCTAAAACCAGCGCGTCTACCAATTCCGCCACGCTCGCCTACTTAATTAGAACGGGCATTATAAACGGCTATTTTGCTAATTACAAATATTAAATTCATTGCAAACACATTAACTGACTCGAGAAGATCGCGAAAGAGATTTTTTTGTTTTTTATCAAGCCAGTAGATAAATGCATAGCGTCAATAATTTTCTTCTGCCGAAACGCATTCATTGTCGTCATGCGTTTTTATCGTTCATATCTCTAATATAAAAAATTTAGGGCTTGGTAACATACTCAGACAACACAATCAGGTATACTTTAGCTCTTTTTTAATTTTATAGAGATAACCAATGAGACCTAGCGGACGCGCCCCCGATCAACTAAGAGACGTTAAATTTACCTGTGGATATACCAAGCATGCCGAAGGCTCGGTTTTAGTTGAATTTGGTGAGACGCGCGTACTCTGCACAGCCAGTGTCGAAAACAGAGTGCCGCGTTTTTTAAAAGGCAAAGGTTCGGGCTGGGTCACCGCTGAATATGGGATGCTGCCACGTTCCACCCATACTCGTATGGGACGTGAAGCCAGCCAGGGCAAACAAGGTGGACGGACTCAGGAAATCCAGCGCCTGATTGGTCGCTCTTTACGTGCAGCGGTTGATTTATCTGCTTTAGGCGAGCGCACCATAACGATTGACTGCGATGTTATACAGGCTGACGGCGGAACGCGCACAGCATCTATTACCGGCGGCTTTGTAGCCTTATCAATTGCCATAGAAAAACTGCTTAAGCAAAAGAAAATCACTAAAAACCCACTCCACGGCCAAGTTGCTTCGGTTTCTGTAGGGATCTACAAGGGCATACCGGTGCTGGATTTAGACTATATTGAAGACAGTAATGCGGAAACCGATATGAATGTTGTCATGAATGATGCCAGTGCATTTATTGAAATCCAGGGCACAGCTGAAGGTCATGCCTTTCGCCAAGATGAATTAAATGCGATGTTGGAGCTAGCTAAATCTGGTATTGCTAATTTACTAAGTAAGCAATCTGTGGCTTTAAGCATGCACGGTTAATTCATTGCATCCATGTTCTTTAAGTAACGGGGCACACACCGAGAAAAATGTACAAACAAGCAGAAGCCATAAGGCTTTAGCTTGTTTGTGATTGCGCACGCAATAGCAAAACACTTGAATTCCTGAACACACTCTATCCGCCCTCCCAGAACTCATTACCCAGAGAAAAACCACGATACGCCCCAATATTTATCTAGCCCCCGTTATTAACAATAAAATTAACATCCCTTTTCTCGCTAGAGATATATAATTGATTTAAGTAATTTAAAAACATCCTATCATTATTTTTCAATACAACTATTCTTATGGCGCCCCCCAATTCAGATAAAATTGTCTTAGCCAGTGGCAACCAAGGCAAAATTAAAGAAATTCAAGCTATTTTGAGTGACTATACTATTGCTCCTCAGCAGCAATTTAATATTCCAGAAGCCGAAGAAACGGGCAGTACCTTTATCGAAAATGCTATTATCAAAGCCAGAAATGCTGCATTGCATAGCAAACTACCCGCCATTGCTGATGATTCCGGACTGATTGTCGACGCGTTAAATGGTGCCCCGGGGGTTATCTCAGCTCGTTATGCGGGTGCAAAGGCAAGCGATCGGGACAACCTGCAAAAATTGCTCGATGCGATGTGCGATACCCCAGAGTCACAACGTAGTGCCCGCTTTGTCTGTGTGATAGTGTTTATGCGTCATGCGCATGACCCCTTCCCGCTTATATGCCAAGGTAGCTGGGAAGGCTCCATTTTAAACCATGCCCAGGGTGCTAACGGCTTTGGTTACGACCCGATTTTCTGGTTAGCCTCTGAAAGCTGCAGTTCCGCTGAATTATCTGCACCACGAAAAAATCAGTTGAGCCACCGTGGCCAGGCATTAAGACAGCTAGCCGGCTTATTGTAAAAATATTTCGCACCACGGCCTTTTTTCATCATTAACGGTAGTTTGCACTCATACAACTATGCATACTCGTTTAATACTTTTTTGCCTATAGCCTTAAAACATCAACTCGCTATCAAAAAACCAAGACTTTTTTCTATAACTTATTAGAAAACCCGCAGAGCAGACTCAAATCCTGGTTTGATGTATTTATGATTGTCCTGGTCATCAGCAGCGTGTTTTCGCTGATTTATGAAGTACACAATACAGCCGGTGAGTGGGCAACTATTTTTGAGAATTTTGTGGTGGTGGTGTTTATCTGCGAATATCTGCTTCGCGGCTGGTTATATTCCGATACTCATAAATTAATTATTAAATACTATGAAAACAGTGAATACCTGGGCACCCCCTTCCGCTTGCACAAGATTTTCATTCTGATTCTACGTAACAAACTCAGCTATATCTTTTCAGCCAGTGCCATCATCGACTTGCTCGCCATTTTACCGGGCTATAGACCTCTGCGTATCCTACGTGTTTTCCTTATATTCAGACTGTTCAAACTAATGCGCTACTCGCAGAGCACGCAGATGTTTCTGGGAGTTTTAAGCAGTAAGCGCTTCGAGTTAACAACGCTAGTATTTTTGATGAGCTTCCTGATTTTCATAGCCAGTACGGCTATTTATATGTTTGAAAATCAAAAGGTGGGCGGTCAGATTACCGATCTCTATGATGCCTTCTACTGGGCTATCGTCACCATTTCTACCGTGGGCTATGGTGACATAACACCGGTAACGACAGGCGGGCGGCTAATCACTTCGGCACTTATTATTTCCGGCTTAGGAGTACTCGCTTTTTTTACCTCCATCATCGTCGCCGCGTTTAATGAAAAAATGTGTGAATTCCAGGACGAGCGCTTAAAAGCCAGTATAGAAAAATGCACTGATTCAACTATTGTGTGTGGCTTTGGCCGTGTAGGACAGCAGGTTGCTCGCCAGCTGCATGCAAATAAGCTGAATTTTGTTGTTATAGACCAAGACGAACAACATATCGCTTTAGCACAAAAAAAGGGCTACATTGCCTTACATGATGATGCCAGTAAAAACACGGTATTAGAACAGGCGGGTATTAATCATGGTGCTAAAATTGTGCTGTGCACCACGGGTGATGATGTGACTAATGTTTATATTACCCTGACCAGCCGCTATTTAAATCCGGCTATTAACATTATTTCTCGCGCCAATCAGGCGCACAATGTAAAAAAACTGTATCAGGCGGGCGCTAATTACCTGGTGCAACCCTTTACCACAGCGGGGCTTCTGGCAGCTGAATATATAGGTCAACCGGTTGCATTCGAAGCTGTGCATGGTATTCTTCATGACGATAAAAATCGTCAATATTGAAGCAGTTACTATCTCACAAAATTGTTTTCTGGACGGGGTATCCTTAAAGGACACCGGACTTAATCAATATAAAGCCCGTTTGATTGGCATTGTCAGCGACAACCCGGTCCACGCAAAACGTAGAAACCGGTACAAATTGCATAATCAGCATTTTTTTTAATCCGGAATCCAGTTTTATACTTCACCCGGGTGATATCCTTGTCCTGCTTGATCGACAGTTGAGCATTGATCATTTACAGGATTTAATCGAAACCAGTCGATTACGGAGGCTCTGGATTCGCAGCTAAAAATTATCTCCGTTGTTATCCATCCAGACTCAGCCGAAAAACTATTGGCTGCAGGAGCCAATAAGATCATAGACCCTTACGAGATCTGCAGCAATAAAGTCTACCAACTCCTTACCAAACCGAGCATTACCTGGATTTTAGACCAGGCTGTTTTTGGCCGCACTGATTTACATATGACTGAGATTACCATTCCAGTGGGTTCGGTTTTAGACCAAACCATGACCAATGAATTAACTTTGAATATGAAATTTAACTTATTTTTAATCGGTGTAGTCGATAAAGAACGAGGAGACACGTTATACTTTTCTTTAGGTGAACAATATCATAAGCTCAATGTAGGCGATATTTTAGTAGTATTAGGTGCCAATCGGGACATTAGAAAATTTAAAAAAGAAATAGGAGTTACTCAATGATTCAATTTAAAGCCAGAACTTGGTTTTTCCTCGGTTTTTTAAGCTGCTTTGCCATGTTAGCCATGGGCGCGTACTTTCAGTTTGTCGAAGAAATGGAACCCTGCCCACTCTGTATTTCGCAGCGCATAGCCATTTTAATAACCGGCATCACCTTTCTTATTGCTACATTACATAATCCGGCACAAAAAGGCATACAACGCTATGCTGTATTAGGAGCCGTGTTTGCGTTAGCAGGCTCAGCTATATCTGCCCGTCATGTCTGGTTACAGAATTTACCTCCTGAAGAAGTCCCTGAATGTAGCCCGGGACTCAGTTATATTTTTGAAAATTTCCCGCTATCCGAGACATTTAAATTAATGCTTAGCGGCACAGGGGAATGCGCCGATGTGCTATGGACTTTATTTGGACTCAGCATTCCCGGCTGGACATTCCTCGCCTTTATTGGCCTAGCCAGTTTAAGCTTGTATCAACTAATCAATAAGGTGCAGTAATATGTCCCCCAATAATATACTACCAAGAATCATTTTATTAGCGCTGCTAATGCTCAGCTTCTATAGCGTTGCTGACTCAGGCTCACTACAAACAGCCATCAATAGTGAGCACCGGTCTAAGGCACACCAAAACAGGGACCAATCTAGACACCCTGAAGAAACGCTAGCGTTTTTCGGCGTCGAGCCGGACATGACGATCGTTGAAATCTGGCCAGGCGGCAAAGGCTGGTATACAGAAATTCTTGCCCCCTACCTTAAAGATAGTGGACTGCTTTATGTCGCCCAGTTTAATGAAAATTCGAGCGTCCCTTACTTTAGTAAAAGTTTTGCGGAATTCAAGCGGAAACTAGCGGCACATCCAGATATTTATGGCCAGGTTATTATTACCACCCTGCAACCACCTAAACAACTAAAAATAGCACCACCGGGATCTGCAGACCGGGTACTGACATTCCGTAACGTACACAACTGGATGAAATCGGATCAGGCCCTCCAGGTATTTGAAGCCATGTACCTGGCTCTAAAACCCGGCGGTATTCTGGGTGTCGTAGAGCACCGTAATGCCGCGCAAACAGAGCAGGATCCTAAAGCAAAATCGGGTTATGTAACAGAAACGGCTGTTATCCACCTGGCCGAGCAGATAGGCTTTAAACTATTGGCCAAATCTGAAATCAATGCCAACCCAATAGACATGCACGATCACCCCAAAGGGGTCTGGTCATTACCGCCAACTTTCAGAGGCGGAGAAAAAAATAAAGCTTCTTTTGAGCAGATCGGCGAAAGTGACCGAATGACACTGAAATTTATAAAACCCTAAGCAAGCTTGCAACTACTTAAACACAAACGAAAATTTTCGCCAAGCAAATTTTCGTTACTTTCCATGCCTGCCATTGACAATTATAAGTACATAATTTAATATGACTTTATTGGACTGTAGTTTTTCCATACAATCTAATAACGGTACTTTAAAACTAAGCATTTAGGGTACTTTTCCTCGCTTTACACACAAAGTTATCCACAAGCAATGTGAATAACTTATTTGTTCAAATTAAAGAAAGACTTAAAGCAAAACGCTCTTTCCTAAGCAAAAAAATATTTTTTTTAAATTAGCAATGATAGAATTAGCTTATTAGCTAGTTTATTTTTTTCATTTAATGCCCAGCAACTCACTAACAACACCTATGAATTCTCCAGCTTTTGAGTTTAAAAGCGGCATGATAACGATCCCGGTACTCAATCTATTTAGCTCAGATATTAATGCCATTACCCATCAATTACATGAAAAAATTAAACAGGCACCCGATTTTTTTACAAATTCATCATTATTGATAGACTTGCAAGCACTACCAGAGCAAGAGATTAATCTTGCCCTCTTAGTCGATGCAATTCGTAATGCCGGCATGTTTCCAATCGGCATACGTGGCGGCACAAAAGAACAACAGCTAATCGCGAATGATTTAATGCTACCCGGGCTTTCTGCTCGCAGTAGCAACTCTAAGCCAGACACGACAGAAAAAAAGATAAGCAAGGTTAGCCCGGAAGTAGCTGATGAGGCAGAAAAACCAGCAACAGCTACTGTAGAAACGACCATTATCACCCAGCCTATCCGCTCGGGTCAGCGAGTTTATGCAAAAGGTGACCTGATTATTATTGCCCAGGTAAGTGCCGGCGCTGAAATCTTGGCAGAGGGAAACATTCATGTTTATGGCGCGCTTAGAGGGCGCGTTTTAGCAGGCGTACAAGGCAATGAAAATGTGCGTATTTTTTGCTCGAACTTACAGGCCGAATTAGTGTCAATTGCAGGAAATTATCGGGTCAGTGAAGACATAGCCGAATCTGAACGCAATACCCCAGTACAAATTTATTTAAGCAAGCACGCAATCATTATCCAAAATATTTAGGAGACAAACCATTGGCTAGAATTATCGTTGTAACTTCTGGAAAAGGCGGGGTCGGAAAAACGACCACCAGCGCCGCAATTGCCATGGGGCTTGCTAAAAAAGGACACAAAACTGCAGTGATTGATTTTGATGTGGGCTTACGTAACCTGGATCTTATTTTAGGCTGTGAGCGCCGTGTGGTGTACGACTTTGTTAATGTTATTAATGAAGAAGCGACTTTGAATCAGGCCCTCATTCGAGATAAACGCTGTAACCAGCTCTATATTCTTCCGGCCTCGCAGACACGCGATAAAGATGCTTTAACCCAGGAAGGCGTTGGTAAAGTTCTGGATGAACTGGCCAAAACTTTCAAATACATAGTATGTGACTCACCTGCTGGTATCGAGCGGGGTGCTAATTTAGCCATGTATTTTGCAGATGATGCTTTTGTAGTGACTAACCCGGAGATTTCTTCGGTACGTGACTCGGATCGAATGCTGGGAATTTTATCGAGCAAATCAAAACGCGCCGAGAATGGAGATGAACCTATAAAAGAATTCTTGTTACTGTCACGTTATGACCCTACCCGTGTGAAATTAGGCGAGATGCTCAGCGTTGAAGATGTGCAAGATATTCTGTCTTTACATCTGCTCGGTGTCATTCCTGAATCCAAATCAGTATTGAACGCATCGAATTCAGGCACGCCTGTTATTCTCGATGAAACGAGTAAGGCAGGTCAATCATACAGTGATATTGTTGATCGTTATCTAGGGGAAGACAAACCACATAGGTTTATAGATGAAGACAAAAAAGGACTTTTTGGTCGCTTATTTAGGAGCAAGTAATGAGCTTACTGGATTATTTTAAGACAACTAAACCGAACTCGGCTAAACTGGCTAAAGAACGCTTACAAATTCTAGTTGCTCATGAAAGAAGTGAGCGCAACCAGCCATCGTATCTACCTCAACTAAAGCAAGAACTATTAAATGTCATCCGCAAATACATTCAAATTAACCAGGATGATATTTCTGTTAATTTTGAGAGTGATGATGAGCAAGAGACATTGGAACTAAATATTGTCATTCCAGAACAACCACAATCTTAATTTTTTATTTAATAAGGCAAAACTATGAGCGAATCAATCGGTACAGCGGCAGGGAAAATATGGAGCTATTTGGATGAAAACGGTCCGGCGAGTGCGACAAAAATCACCACCGTTACCAAACTCAATAAAAGAGAAATCGAGCGGGCAATAGGCTGGTTAGCTTGTGAAGGAAAACTGGAATTTAAAACAAAAGGACGTAACGAAACTATTTCATTACTCTAGTACAACACCTATTTAGCATTGTTTAATAGAAGCGATTCAAACGCTTAGATTTACCACTAAGATTCCCTACTTTACTCATCTTTTCAAAATAGGTGCTGCACTAGTTCGGTTTTATAAAACTGGTGACAAGAACGAACACGAAATAAAGTAAAAAACTAAATTTGGAAGCAGGGTCTTTCATGCACAATCCTAATCGGAAAACTGCCAACAGTTTTCCGATTTTTGCGCTTAAACTGAGAAACTCTCTCCGCAGCCGCAAGTGCCTTTTACATTTGGGTTATTGAACTTAAACGCTTCGTTAATCCCCTCTTTAGCGTAATCAAGCTGTAGTCCTTCCAGAGTTGCAATATTTTCATCGGCAACAACAACTTTTACACCAAATGTTTCAAATACAGATTCATTCTCTTTTAGCTCATCCGCATAGTCGATCGTATAAGCAAAGCCAGAGCAGCCAGAAGGTTTAACGCCTAATTTCAAGCCTATACCCTCCCCGCGCTTATCAATTTGTTTCTGAATCTGCTTTGCAGCATTTTCTGTTAATACAACTGCCATTTTCGCACCTATAAAATCTTTAATTGGTTATTGTTGCACACTCTCAACAATATATCACTAAAGCAGCTAAAATTCATAACCCGCACTAAGCCCCCACTACATAAGCGCTATAGTCCGAGCTAACATTGCCCAGACTGAGAGCCTTATCAATACTATCCGGAAAAATATTATCCAGAGCATAATCATCGATAACTTAATTGTACCCGCATATTTTCCAATACAGTCGAATGTAAATATGCAGGTAAAACAACTCAGGCATTGATTTGGAAGGGATACAGTACAAGCAGCTGCCGTACTGTCTCGCGTAACAGGTTGATCTCTCAAATCAATCAATTGTTATCAGATGTTACAAAATATTAGCCGTAAAAAAATACGTTTCTCTAGGAATAAATGCATATCGATAGTTGGGCATGCTGTTTTATGCATTTTAAAATGAGGTTGTTAATATGCTAATTACGCTCCGCTAATCGGAGCTACCTCGCTTGGCCTGTTAACTCATTTTTTATTTATGTGCTTAAGGAGGATCCGTCTAACTTCTTCGATGGCCAGAGGATGGCCTTGGGCGGAATGCCCTGTTCTAACAATATATTCTGATTCAGCACCATCTATATGTGCGCTGCTGTACTCAACGACACCGTCATTACCCGTCTTGATGTCCTTACCAGGGAGTACAGCGATAATGGAATTCCCTGTTATACCCGGTGCCAACGGCATTTCAACCAAGGCTTTCATTACAGGGTTATTTGGGGACATACCATCAACGCTTGTGGGTATTTTGTCTCGAAAAAAAGCGGACAGTTTCAACTGACCAGACAATCTAGAAAACTGCTCTGCACCGCCTTTTATCAGACCTGAAGGCAATGTCACTAATGTTCTAATCAGGTTGCGTACCCAGTTCTTAGTTAGGAAGCTGCCACGATGAGGAGTAGATATATATATGACACGCTTCACAAATGGCAAATGATTAAAGAACAGGTTATGATGTAAAGTAGACTTTATTTGTGGGTCGATATCAAGCGATTCAAACGATTTTTCAGCTATAGCTCGCCAAAGTTTATCCCCCGGATCTACAGCGGCAAGCTTAGTTAGCAAGCCTCCCTGACTGTGTCCAATTAAGACCATCTGATCTATAGCCTCATCTTTATTCTCAGGATCAAACTGTTTAACCATGTCCGTCAGCGTATCGCGCAAAATTCTTGCTGACACTATAATAGGTGCACTACTAGCATAGATGTAGAACCAGAACTGGTAATGGTTACGAATATCCTGATCACTGCGTAAAGTGTTAACCATTTCGGCCCACCATACCGGACTGCTTCCTGTTCCATGAACTAAAACCACAGGAATACGCCCTTGTTGATAAGGTTGATCCAACAACATGTGGTTTTCAATTTGAGCCCCAAACATAAAGTTTTTCAAACCCGCTTTCCATAGCTCAGCATCATTCAATCGGTAAGCAAGAGGTGCTGTTGTATCAGATTGAAGTGGTATATGCTGCCCATTAACCATGACATCAATATCATCATAAGCCGAATAGAGCTCAAGCTGTGCGCTCCTATGTCCAGCCTGCAAATCTCGTAAGCTACCATTGACGCGCAAAAATGCCGTGATCGGTATATTTCCTCCATTGGGCGATGAGCTGGTTTCATTACTTACGCCGATGACCGACAAGCCTAGTCCAGGCTTACGGTTGCGTACTGTAAATCCATGTACATCAAAAGTATCGGCTGAATAAAACGCCTGAAAATCATCAATGTGCCAACCTAAGGTATTTGTTACCAATGAAATGTTAACCGCTCCTACTTGCAGATCGCGATTACCACCAGAAAATGACAGACCATTCCCTTGTTCTTGCCGGAAGGCATACCCTAACGCCCTATTATAAAGTTCACAGGCCTCTCGAAAACGCCTGTCATACGGACTGGGCGATGCCTCGTCACTTTCACCTAGCAAATACAAATAAGCATAAATGGCTGACTGTAGAAAGACATTCTTGGAACCCATTCTTTCTGTTTGGTTGGAGCTGTTTTCAGGTAAGCTCTCACCATAAGCATAGCTTATTTCTGCTAATGCGAACAATAAATCGCGTCGTTCGTCGGTTAATGCAATTTGGTGCAAATTAAGCAAGGCTTGCTGAGGATTAAGTTCGTAAAGCTCTGTTAAGTTGAAACGCTGTAGCACGGCTTTAGTATTGTTACTAGCCTGACCCGCTCCTGAAAGAGCACTTATTGTTGAAATCTTATAAGATTCTTCTGCAGTAATTTTCGTGATGCCAATGGGAGTACTACAGCCAGAAAGTAACCATAATAAGCAACATATTTGATAAAATGCTGGCCGGTTGTGATTGGGCATATAAATGGTCGATATGTTAACAATGATCATTTCAAAATATTTTATTTAAATGTGATCCTAACATTCAAAATATAAGCATAATTTTCATTCCGCGCAACAATACCGTGGGCAGAATAGAGGACAGAACACTATTACCACCCATAGAGAATGGGACTTAAGTATTATTATTATTTCTGGTAAGCACTAGATACCCGCCGCTCACACCAGCCACAATCAAGGCTAGTCCAGCAAAGATACTGACACAGACCAGAGATGCAAAATAGAAAAAACCCAAAGGAAAGATCATAAGCATATACCCCTTAGCCGCCCAATGTACATTATTAAAGAAAAGAAGATGAAACTGCCAAAAGAGCTGGCTAAAGCCAACTAATGACCCTAAGCCAACGGCCACTATAAGGGCTAGAGTAACACCTACTCCAGCCACTCCAGCCCATGCCAGCCGGCGTAGCGATAATTTATGTCGCCAGATGAGAGTTCCCCCAGCATAAGCCAAAATATAAGTTAATGTTCCCAGAAAAAGCCAGTAATCCAACCGAACCAGTCCCTTGACATCCCTGAAATGCATGACTTCCTCTGGAGTAAACAAATCAAAGGGTTTGCCTGCCTTAATAACTGTAAGCCTAATGTTTTGCTTATCCGAATTAAAATAGTCAGTTAGCTCTGAGTACACCTGCTCCAGCTCAATATCTGCCAAATGTAATCCCGATTCAGCTAAGCTTTGAACAACATGGTATTTGTGCGAGCCATATTTATACATCCAGAGACTATTTGTTGTCCAACCGACGCTCGCCGACAATAGAAGGATAGGTATACAGAGTATAAATAGCCATAGAGTAAGTGTGCTGAGTAATTTCAATTTTGCATCCAAAAATACCAAAGATATAACAATTATAAACCACAAAACTCAGGTCATATTATGAGCGACATACAAAAAGTATAGTAAAAATATGGTTTATAGGTGACAGAACGCCTTTATTTATCATGCTTAACAGACTTTTATGCATTTCGTGAGATTACTTTTTTCCACAACACCTTACAGACCACAGGAAATATAAACCGGAGTTGGTGATTATTAGGTCTCTCAATGGCAGGCAAAGAGATATCCTTCACAGAAAAAAGCCTTCTCCAAGTTTACTCATAAACCCAAATTGTATTGAGCACCAGCACGCCCTTGTGCCACAGCTTTTTTGTACCACTTTAAGGCATCATTTAAATCTTGATTTGTGCCTTTGCCGGTAAAATAAAACATACTAATATTTAATTGTGCGCTGGCATGTCCTTGCTCTGCAGCTTTTTCATACCATTTTAAGGCTTCCCTATAATCTTGAGTAGTACCCTCGCCTTTATGATACATCACACCTAAATTGTACTGAGCATTTGCATCTCCTTGCTTCGCGTGTATTTCGCAATTAGCAAAGTTCACTTTCTCTGTTACTTTTTTATCGTAACAAGCCACCGCATTAAAACTCATAGATATACTGAGAAGCATTATGTAGGAAAGGTTTTTCATATATTTTGCTCGTCTGGTTCAGAAGAATAAAAGAATAGGAACTCCAAGCCACGAAGTCAAGATATTATTTTATTTTCGACAACAAACAGTCTATCAACTATCTGTCAGTAAGATGAGATTAAATCCACCCATTCCATACTGACCTGGTCAACTAATTTCATACAACCCAGTTAAGCGGCTGTCTTCACTTCTAATAATTGTTTTTCATAATTCATAGGGCTGACATAACCCAAAG
>DUBW01000028.1 GCA_012960135.1 Methyloprofundus sp. | reverse complement strand
AAAGTAGGGAATTGCCAAGCTCTTAATACTAAAACCCATCTTCTTACGAAGATGGGTTTTTTTTTGCCTGGAACTTTGTTGTACAATACGCTTTACCAATAACGAGTTAAAAGAAAACCAGGGTAGGAGCAGGTGGCTTTCCTAAAAGGCTGTTTATGACTTATCTCTATTGTTGTTTTTGGCTAATTTTTCCTGCTAGCAAATAGCCTATAGTCAATTAGATACACCCTTGTCGTAGGAGTCTATGGAACTGGTGTGGTGGAAGCTATTATTTCTGCAATGTTGGTTACCTCTGGAACAAGTCGCCATTGCACGAAATACAGCTATTTTTACTAGCCTGCCTTATAAAGATAATAAGGGTGAATTATACAATTTGATTTTAGTGCTTAGTAATGAGCGTGCTATGTATAAAAAGATTCATCTATTGCCCTTTTGCGAATACTTACCCTGGCAGCCCGAATCTGGTTATTTATTGAGCTAATGAATGTCAGGTTAGACAGATTCAATCTGGGTGACATAAACCAGCCTTTACTGAAAGCGGGGAGTCGCTATTTTTGCGAAAGCTTATTTTGGGCATCCCTACCCAAGCAAGCGGCAAAAACTTAACGCGACCGCTAATGCTTTCGGCGCCCCAGACGTCCTGCGTACGTGCCACTTCGCCACTATCATCGTAAACTCGGCGCTGGTTTCGTAACACTCCCTTAAATGACTGGACGGCGTTTCGGAATGCCTTTTATTTTGTCTCCACCTACGCTGGCGCTACGATTCCGACAAAACAACGCTCCTACGCCTTCTGCGGACTACCAGCCCTCGCGTTCGCTCTCCATGGCTGGCAGCGGGGGGACAGCAGGGTATTATTTTGTCACTTCAGTCTGTTATGAAGGTGTTTTTGGTGCGTAAAGTATTGATCAGGTAGAGCAGGCTTGATTTTTGGTGAATGTGACTAATGACGGTTGGTTTGAAGGCTGGGTTGAGTCATACCAGCATATGAAAATTGCTAGAATGTGTGCCTGCGATAAGGTTCTTGAGCAGGCGCCAGTTAGGCAAAGAGTGACAATAACTGCAGATATTAAGCTTATAAGCGGGTTCCCCCCTTATGCCAGGATAGGTGATAAACCGGTTATACTCGTTGTGTCATTGTTACTTTGTTTGACTATGGGAAGGAACTACTTAAGAACCCGTAGGCAATAAATACTAAAAGTTATTGGGCGAGTTGGCGTATACGACTCAAAAACCTAACTCTATCTATAGCTATTTAAGCGTGAATTTCTTTATGCAACTCACGGAATTCGCTGGTAAGTTTATGATTCGGAGCATAATGTACCAAGGGTTTTGATTCGCTATGTGATTCACGAACTTTAACAGAAGGAGAGATCTTGCTGTTTAATACAGGAAGACCTTCGGCAATCAGTTCCTCGACTAGCTGTTTCGGTAAATTTGCCTGGCTTTGATATTGGTTGACAATAATGCCTTCAATTTCCAGGTTTTCATTATGATCGGCCTTTACCTCGCTTAGAGTCTGCATTAGCGTATATAAAGCCTGGCGTGCGAAGGTGTCACAGTCAAATGGGATTAAACATTTATTCGCCGCGATCAGTGCAGACTGGCTATAAAAATTAAGCACCGGCGGGGTGTCGATGTATATTTCATCGAAATCTTCTAACTTATCCAGTTCTTCTTTAAGTTTGAATATTTTATAGCGCGACTCCAGTCGACCTTGTAGTGCTTCCAGGTCTGGGTGTGAAGGTAATAAGAACAGGTTTGAAAATGGGGTTTCGTGTATGATATCCTGCAAACCGCCGGCTTGTCCACCAAACAGATTCAGGCTTAAGCAGCCTTTAAAAAAATGGGCGATTGTTTTATCAGAATCATTTTCCCTTTGACCTGACAAATATTGGCTTGCGTTGCCTTGTATATCCAGATCGATGACAAGGGTTCGCTTACCTTCCATTGCACTAATGGCTGCTAAATTGCATGTAATAGTAGATTTACCAACACCGCCTTTTTGATTAAAAATCACCCTACGCATTTTATTCCCCAATATTACCAATCAATTAAGTCGCCATTATATGTAAAATTATGTACGGATAAAAGTATTTGCGCCACATTCAGGACATTCCGGAATAATACTGGTACTTTTAAACGCAATGACTTTACCGCATTTCTCACAATTTAAGCTTCCCGGAGCTGTTAGCTCTCCGGTCTTATACGGGTGACTATATTGTTCTGCAGTTTGTGATAACTCGGCTAACTCGATACGTGTTTTGTCAGCAACATCGAGAAACGAATCTAGAGCAAAATTTTCCAGTAATTCTATATCGAATTTAAACCATTCGCTTAAGGAATCATTACTATTGTCTGGAAGGGTGTGCGCTGCATGATGAACATCTCTGGAAACCGCATCAGCAACATGGTTAATTTCATCCTGTGTCAGCCCTCCAATTTCACTGGTTTTTTCTTTAGCAGAATCCAGCTTATCAGCAATGGTATGAATAGTATCATCGGTTGCTTCATACATATATTCCATGAAGTCGTTGTAGGCTTTCGTCAGTTTATTTTCATTCATAGCGGTCACTCCTTAAAAATGCTTTAGATTTACTTCACTGTAAGGTATTCTAACGCTTTTGAATGCAAAATGACGAGTAACAATGCAAGAAAATTATAAACCACTGGAAATTGAGTTAAAAGTACAGGCTCAATGGGAACAATCAGGCATATTCCAGGCCTCTGATGATGAGTCGAAAGAAAAATATTATTGCTTATCAATGTTCCCGTATCCAAGTGGTCGCCTGCATATGGGGCATGTACGGAACTATACGATTGGGGATGTGATTAGCCGTTACCAGCGGATGCAGGGCAAAAATGTAATGCAACCGATGGGCTGGGATGCTTTTGGCTTGCCTGCAGAAAATGCCGCGATGAAGCATCATGTTCACCCTGCTGAGTGGACTTATGAAAATATAGACTATATGCGTACCCAGTTAAAAGAACTGGGCTTTGGTTACGACTGGAGTCGTGAATTAGCCACCTGTGATCCAGATTATTACCGTTGGGAACAATGGTTTTTTCTGCAATTATTGGATAAAGATTTAGTCTATAAGAAAACTTCAGCGGTAAACTGGTGCCCGCATGACCAGACGGTTCTCGCCAACGAGCAGGTCATAGATGGTTGCTGTTGGCGCTGTGATACTGCAGTTGAGAAAAAAGATATTTCACAGTGGTTTTTAAGAATTACTGCTTATGCAGATGAGTTACTGACTTCCCTGGATAAAATGCCGGGTTGGCCGGAACAGGTAAGAACTATGCAGGCGAACTGGATCGGTCGCTCTGAAGGTCTGGATATGACTTTTAGCATTACCGGGCAGGATGATGTGGAAATCTATACCACGCGTCCTGATACTTTAATGGGCGTTACTTATCTAGCCGTTGCGGCAGAACATCCACTCTCATTGCAGGCTGCAAAAGAGAGTGCTGACATTGCTGCTTTTCTGGAAGAATGCCGGCATACGGAAACCTCTGAAGCGGCTTTGGAAACCATGGAAAAGAAAGGTGTGGATTCAGGTTTTAAAGCCAAACACCCGGTCACCGGAGAGTTGGTTCCGGTATGGATTGCGAATTTTGTATTGATGAGTTACGGTACAGGGGCGGTTATGTCCGTACCTGCCCATGATCAACGTGATTACGAATTTGCTCAGAAATATGGCATAGGCATAAAACAAGTTATCTTCGCAGCGAATGATATCGATGACAGTATTAACGAGCAGGCTTTCACTGAGAAAGGAGTGTTACAAAATTCAGCAGAATTTGATGGCTTAAGTTCGGCGGAAGCGGTGAGTGCGATTGCCGATAAATTAGAACAGCAAGGAAAAGGCCAACGTAAAACTAATTTCCGCTTACATGACTGGGGTGTTTCTCGTCAGCGGTACTGGGGAACGCCGATTCCTATCATTTATTGCGATGATTGTGGAACGGTACCCGTACCTGAAACAGATTTGCCGGTTGAGTTACCTAAAGATGTCGTATTGGATGGTTCAAATTCACCGTTGGTGACCCATGAAGCTTTTTTGCATGTGGATTGTCCTAAGTGTGGGAAACTAGCAAAACGTGAAACCGATACCTTCGATACCTTTATGGAATCGTCCTGGTATTTCGCTCGTTTTGCGAGTAGTAAAGCTGACTCTATGTTGGATGCTAGTGCCAAATACTGGCTTCCGGTTGATCAATATATTGGTGGAATTGAGCATGCCATTTTGCATCTACTCTATGCGCGATTTTTTACTAAATTAATGCGTGATGAAGGGTTATTAGTCTGTGACGAGCCGTTTAAGAATCTGCTCACGCAAGGTATGGTATTAATGGATGGCACGAAAATGTCCAAGTCTAAGGGCAATACCGTCGATCCGCAACATTTAATAGCAGAATACGGTGCAGATACCGTGCGCTTATTTATTATGTTTGCTGCTCCGCCTGAACAGTCATTAGAGTGGTCAGATAGTGGTGTGGAGGGTAGTTTTCGGTTTTTAAAACGCTTATGGAGACAGGTACATTTACATGTTGATACAGGCAATTTAGAAGTAATGCTGGATAAGAAAAGCCTGACTGCTGGTGAGAAAGAGTTGCGCAGACATGTGCATCATGCAATTGAAAAAGTTACAGATGACATAGGCCGCAGACATCACTTTAATACTGCCATTGCGACTAATATGGAATTATTAAATACCTTAACAAAATTTGAGGGGCAGGGTGATAATGTGGCAGCTATACGCCAGGAAGCACTAGAGTCGATTGTCTTGATGCTGTACCCGATCGTACCGCATATCTGTCAGGTGTTATGGCAAGGCCTGGGCAAAATAGACGATATTAACCGGCTCTGGCCGGTGCTGGATAAATCTGCCTTGGCACAGGATGAGTTACAGATGATCGTGCAGGTTAATGGTAAATTGCGTGGCAAAATTATGGTTGCAGCCGATGCCAGTAAAGAAGAGATCGAAGCACTGGCTTTGGCAGAGCAAAACGTGATGCGTTTTCTGGAAGGGCAAACTATAAAGAAATTGATAGTCGTGCCTAAAAAACTGGTAAGTATTGTTGTTTGATTTTCCTGGCTATAGCAATATCAAGGACAGGCTGGTTAGCCGAAGCAGTGTGCTTGTTATGGCGTTACTGATGCTGACAGCCTGTGGCTATCATCTGCGTGGCGCCATTGATCTGCCTGAAGCACTCAAGACAATATATGTAAAAAGCGCCTCGCCAGAGCTTTCTACCGCTATTGAACGGGCGTTTAGAGCAACTACTGGAGAGATAGTTACTAGCCCCGATCAAGCTGGCATGATCTTAAATGTGCTGGATGAGTATTTCCAGCGGCGGACTATTTCATTGAGCTCTACCGGTTTTTCGAACGAGTATGAATTAGTTTATCGGTTGACTTTTGACCTACTGGATAGTGAAGGGAATACGCTGGTGTCCAATCAAACGATAGAAGTCACCGACTCGTATTTTAATGCTCAGAGAAGTTCGACCTTGTTATCAAAAGATAATGAAGAGATTGTCCTGCGCAAGGAACTGTATGAGAGTGCAGTACGATCAGTGATTCAACGGGCACGGGCAGAACTGAAGAAAAAATTCCCCTGATATGTGGTTAAAAGCAGAGCAATTGCCAGCCGCATTAGCCCAGAAACTGGTAGCGATTTATTTGATTAGTGGTGATGAGCCTTTACAGCTTGGTGAAGCTGCTGATGCCGTGCGCCTGGCGGCAAAGAATGCAGGCTATGATAATCGTGAATTACTCACAGTCGATGCTCATTTTAACTGGCTTGAATTCCTGCAAGCGGCGGATGCCATGTCCATTTTTTCTGAAAAGAAAATTATCGACTTACGCCTTCCTAGTGGAAAGCCGGGTATGGAAGGTAGTAAAGCACTGGTGAGTTATTGTGAACGGCTGCCGGAAGATACGTTGCTATTAATTACTGCTGGCAAACTGGATAAATCTGGAAAAAAAACAAAATGGGTAACAACTCTGGAGAAGCACGGCGTTGCTATTCAGGTCTGGCCACTAGAAGGATCTGATTTGCTGCAATGGCTAGATAAGCGCCTGCAACGTAGAGGCTTAAGTACCAATAAGCAAGGGCTGAGTTTAATCGCATCGCGCGTAGAAGGGAACCTGCTAGCTGCAAACCAGGAAATCGAAAAGCTATATGTGCTGTATGGTGAAGGGACTTTAAGCGAAGAGCAAATTACCCGGGTGGTAGCCGATGCTTCACGTTACGATGTCTTTAATCTGGTTAATGCTGCGTTGTCAGGAAGGGTAGGTCGGATTAATAAAATTCTCAATGGTGTGCGACACGAGGGCATTGCTGCACCGATTGTGCTTTGGGTATTAACGCGCGAAATACGTTCGTTAATTAGTATTCAGCAGCAATTAGGTGCAGGCCAGCCACGCAATAGTGTGTTTATGAAACACCAGGTTTGGGATAAGCGGCAAAAGCTGGTTAGTCATGCTTTAACCCGGCTTAGCCGACCAGATTTGCTGGCTGGATTATTAGTTGCTGCAAAAACAGACCGGCAGATAAAGGGTGAGGAAGTAGGTGATTGCTGGGAAAGTTTGCTGGAAATTAGCTTAATGCTAGCGAAGGCATGACTTTTACCACGAAAAACACGAAAAGGGTGTTTGTAATGTGTCATGATTGTAAAAGGTTTCGAATGAATTTCTCGATAGAATCTATACAGACAGGGAAATTTAGCATTTTATTGGGGGAATAGTGCGTTCTTTACCAGAATTTATCTTGTTTTTTTGAAATTCTCCATGGCCAGTTTTATCCGGAATTATCCTTTTTATTTACGCTGGTCGGCTGGGTGCAGGATGAAGTTAGTGACTGGATAGGCGATAAGGCGCAATATCAAGCTCACTATAAGCATGAAGCTGAATAGGGTTATTTTCTATTCGCATATAATCGGTTTTTTAGTAAATCCCTTTACCTACCCGTTTTTATTCTCAATTCCAGTATGCAAGAATCAAAATATTGCCACTGTTGCCTGGCAGGAAATGAGACTTGAGGCTAAAATGGAAAGTAAATCAGCGCAACTCGTCGATGTCTTAGACGGTCATTCCATCAGGTGGAATTTTTTTACATATTCTTTCTGGAGTATTATTCGGTATCAGCTAATGTCATCGTTTATCAACCGCCTATTCCTGAATAAGTTCATGAATATCCAGGCCTGCAGAAATTGTAGCTAAATTGTTTTTTACCACATTTTGTAATGCTGATTCTAAATGTTGCCATTCTGCTTTATTAGCCGGTAAACCAAAACGCAGACTGGCTGGCTGACTAAAAAGCCGGGTAAAAACAGCCTGTTTAGCTAGCTGTTGGTGAATGTAGTCAGCATGTTCCGTCTGCACCCATTGGAATAGTTGAGTGCTGCCGGTTGGCTTTAATTGATACTGTGTTAATAAGCAATTCAACCGCTGACTTTGTTGTTGTAGGTATAGACGTGTCTGATTTTGCCATGTTAAATTCTGTAATGCATGTATACAAACATAACGGCTGGGGTTGCTTAATGCCCAGGGGCCGAGTAATTCGTTGAGATTATTTAATACACGGGGCTTTGCTAGAACGAACCCTGCTCTAAGTCCTGCCAGGCCAAAAAACTTACCAATTGAACGCAGGATAATCAAGCCCTTTAACGGAGTCAATTTGCTTAAACTTAGTTCAGGACAGCAATCGATAAACGCTTCGTCAATAATAAGCCAGCCCTGTCTTTGGTTTAAATTTTCTAGCCAGCTAATACATTGTTGTTCAGTATATATATCGGCAGTTGGATTATTAGGGTTAACTAAAATCAGAGTGTCTAATTGAGCTATATGTTGATTCACTTGATGACTGGCCATTGTGATTACATTATGACCGGCTTTTTCCCAGGCATAAGCGTGTTCCGCATAAGAGGGTGTAACAATGCCGACAGATCCACTAGGCTTTAATAAAGGTAAGCTTTGGATGGCTGCCTGAGAGCCTGCAACAGCCAGGATGGATTGACATTGATAATATTGCTGAGCGGCTATAATAAGCTCATCCTGTTCTTCGGGTAAGCGCTGCCAGATTGAATTAGGAATATCCGGAATAGGGTAGCCATTGGGGTTAATTCCTGTCGATAGGTCTAACCAAACAGATAAGGGGGTTTGATAGTGTTGTGCCGCTTCCAGTAAGCGTCCACCATGTTTAAGCAAGTGCTTCTCCCGCACTAATAACGGCTAACCAGAGTAAGGTCGATAATAGAATTAATAAATTGGCACGTTTGATGTCCTGATTAGTTGCTATACGTTCTGTGCCCAGTATTGGTTTATTCTTGAGCTGGCCGTGATAGATTGCCGGGCCGCCTAGGTTGACATTTAAAGCGCCAGCGCCTGCACTCATCACCACACCTGCATTAGGGCTTTCGCAGTGAGGGCTTTGTTGCCGGTAACAGGCCCAGGCATTCCGTGTGTCTCCGAGTAACATGTAGCTTAAGGCAGTCAGTCGCGCGGGTATCCAGTTAAGTAGATCGTCTAAACGCGCAGCAGCAAACCCAAAATAGTAATAACGCTGATTTTTATAACCCCACATGGCATCTAAAGTATTGCTTAAGCGGTAAAATACTGCACCGGTAGGGCCTGCGACTACAAACCAGAATATAGGCGCAAAAATTGCATCGGCACCATTTTCCAGAGTGCTTTCTATGCTTGCTTTGCGAATGCTTTGGGTATCCATTTGTTGTGTTTGACGGCTAACAATCATGGCAATAGCATGACGTGCCTGGCTTAAGTTACCCGTTTGTAAAGGCTGGTAAATTGCCTGAGTATGTTGCCATAGGCTTTTAGGCGCAATACATAGATAAAGTAACACTGGGCTTAATAGCTCATTGACAAAAGGCAGGCGGGTGATGCTAAAGACGACAGCAGTAATAGGTAACACCATCACCAATAAGGCACACAACCCAGCGATTTTTTGGTATATCTTCGGTTGCTGGCTAGGTAAAATAAGCCACTTTTCTATAGCACTAGCCCAGGCTCCAAATATAACCAGAGGGTGGCCTTTTTTGGGCTCTCCTAAAAAAGCATCGAGTATTAAAGCGATTAACAGGGCAAGTGCAATGGTCATCAGACACAAATATTTAGTGTAAAAAGGCAGCAACAATGCCACTAAAGGAATATAAATGCAAGCCATAACATTAATGGTTCAAGGGACCACTTCTGATGCCGGAAAAAGTGCATTGGTCACTGGGCTGTGCCGTTATTATAAGCGGCAAGGTGAATTAGTTGCACCGTTTAAACCGCAGAATATGGCACTCAATAGTGCGGTCACTCTTGATGGTGGTGAAATAGGCAGAGCCCAGGCTGTACAGGCAAGAGCCTGTGGTATTAGTCCACACACCGATATGAACCCGGTTTTACTTAAGCCCAATTCAGATAAAACTGCACAAGTCATCATCCAGGGGAGGGCACTAAAGAATTTAGGTGCAAAAGCGTATCATGCCTATAAACAAGAAGTGATGCCGGCGATACTCGAATCTTTTCAGCGGCTACAGAGGCAGTATCGACGTATCATTGTCGAAGGTGCTGGAAGTCCTGCAGAAATCAATCTAAGACAAGGTGATGTTGCCAATATGGGCTTTGCCGAGGCAGTGGATTGTCCGGTGATTTTAGTCGCAGATATTGATAGAGGTGGGGTGTTTGCACATTTGGTAGGTACCCTGGAATTATTAAGTCAATCTGAGCAGCAGCGCATTATAGGTTTTGTCATTAATCGCTTTCGCGGTGATATAGCAATTTTACAACCCGGTTTGGACTGGCTGGAGCAAAGAACCGGAAAACCGGTATTAGGGGTTTTGCCGTTTCTGCATGATTTATATCTTGAGTCTGAAGATAGTGTGGTTGTTGCGCAGCCTGAAACAGAGGCTGATGTATTTAAGATAGTCGTGCCACGTGTGCCACGGATGAGTAATCATACTGATTTTGATGTATTGCGTTTGAATACCGGGGTGGATATTCAGTTTTGTAAAGAACCGGCGTTAATGAAACAAGCAGACTTACTTATTTTACCCGGGTCCAAATCTGTGCGTGATGATCTGGCATGGCTTAGAGAAAATGGCTGGGAGTCAGCTATCTTGCGCCATTTACGTTATGGCGGAAAACTTATCGGTATCTGTGGCGGTTACCAGATGCTGGGCTCGTTAATTCATGATCCGCATGGGGTTGAGGGCCATCCCGGGACTAGTCAGGGATTTGGTTTATTAGAGATGCAAACAACTTTAAGCAATGATAAACAGTTAAAACAGGTCGCAGGTCGACTTTTAATGGCTGATGCAGAGGTTAAGGGGTACGAGATTCATGCCGGAATTTCACAGGGACAGGCATTGTTAAACCCTCTGATAAAATTGGAAAGCGGTGAGATGGAGGGGAGTATGTCAGAAGATCAGCAAATATTAGGTACTTATATGCATGGCGTGTTTGATTGTCCTGAGGCTTGTTCTTCTCTTTTGCAGTGGGCAGAAGCAAAAAGTATTCAACCAATTGATTTAGAAGCTTTAAGTGAAGAGGGTATAGAGCTTATGGCCTCTACGGTTAAGCAATATATGAATATGCCTTTGCTGGAAGAAAAGTGTCGCGCGTTTACTGCAGGCAAAAAAAAAGCTCCTTAAAGGAGCCTTTTTCGTAACCTCAGATTGTTACTGTGCACTGACGTTAATCGCAGATAAGCCTTTTTCTCCGGTTTCTACATCATAAGTAACTGTTTGATCAGGCTCTAGAGTTTTAAATCCATCACCCACAATAACTGAGTGATGTACAAAAACATCTTCGCCGCCGTCTGATTGTTCAATAAAACCAAAGCCTTTAGTATTGTTAAACCACTTTACTTTACCCGTTGCCATTTGAATAACTCCCTAATAAAAATAAAAATATATGGCGATAACAGAATAACACCTGATAACAAGGAGCTTTGTCGCTAGTTCAAACACTGCTTCCTGATAAATCGCATTCTACCGTTATTTAGCGAAGGATGCTATTTATCTCTTAATTTTCTGCGACATTGGTGATGTTAGGCTTAACTATTATTGTTTCAGTTAAAGCGTTGTACGACTTATGCCTTTTGCTAGAGATTATTCTGGTCTGATATGGCGGACATAGTTGAGCTCTCTTGAAACTGCTTATTACTGGTATACCAGAGCAATAAGTCCAGGTAGCTACGGATATTATCTACATAGATCACCGGTTCTTTGCCACGGGCATAGCCATGTTTAGCCTTGGAAAACCATTCCTGTTTAGTCAGCAGGGGCAGGGATTGCTTAACATCGATCCATTTATCGGGGTTTTTACCCAGTTTCTGAGTAACAATCCGCGCATCTTCTAAATGGCCAAAGCCGATATTATAAGAAGCAAGTGCGAACCAGGTGCGATCTGGTTCTAGAATACGCGCAGGTATTTTTTTCAAGCGTTGCTTTAGATAGAGAGCGCCCCCAAAAATACTTTCTTGGGGGTTGGTGCGATCTGTTACATTGAGTTGCTCAGCTGTCGCCTGGGTTAACATCATTAGACCTTTGACACCGGTAGGAGAAACCGCTTCCTTGTCCCAGTGCGACTCCTGATAGCTGATGGCCGCTAATAAACGCCAGTCAAATTCATGTTTGTCGGCAGCGTCCTGAAATAATTGCTGATATTGTGGTAAGTGACTTTGAAGATGTAGGCGAAAGGTGCAGTTGCCTACATACTTAATATTGCGTGTGTGGCCATAGTGACGTTCAATAAGTTGCTCTAAATTTTGATTTTTTTTGATGTTGTCAAAAAAAATCACGGCTTCATTGTACAGACTTAGGTCGTCAGATTTTTTAAATGCCCAGGCAAGGTGACGGTTAGGACTAATATTAAAAGCAACATTGAGTTTAGGATAGAAGCGGCGAATTAAAGTCATTTGATTGGAATCGGCAATGGTATAGTCGATGAATCTTTCATTCACGAGATACAGCAATCCATCAGTATCCAGCTTTTCATTAGACTGCCACTCTAATTGGGGAATGCTTTTTTTGAGTTGCAACAGGGCCTGGGTGTGGCTAGTGCCCTTCACTATTTCCAGGATACCATTGACTAAATCACTTGCATTTTTGGGGCGTTTGGTGCCGGATCGAAAGATGACTTGCTCGGAAATTTCCTGATAGGGTGGGGTGAATAAAAAATGCTGTTTGCGCTCTTCGGTAATGCTAATGCCTGCCGCAGCAAAGTCAGCGTCACCAGCCAGGTTTTTTTGTAAAATAGCGGCAAAAGTATCGGGCACAATAAATTTACTTTCAACCTGTAAATACTCAGCAAATAATTGTACCAAATCATACTCCAGGCCGGAGAATCCATTAGCCGTTTCGTAGTAGGTAGTTGGGTCGTAGCGGGTTAAAACAGTTAAAATGCCTGTTTTTTTTACACGCTCAAGTTGATTGGCATATTTAACGACTTTTTCTGGTGGAGGTTTTGCCTGGTGCGCTGGCTGCTCGCAAGCACTTAGGCAGGCAAGAACAAGCCCGAGAGAAAAGCGGTGAAGGAGCAGCAAGGTTAACGAATTTTCTTGTAATAATTAATTAAGCCATTGGTTGAGCTATCATGTGTTGTTATGGGTTGGTCGCCTTTTAACTCCGGTGTAATAACCTGAGCTAAAACTTTACCTAGCTCAACTCCCCATTGGTCATAACTATTAATATCCCATATTTTTCCCTGTACAAAAATCTTGTGTTCGTAAAGAGCAATTAAGCGTCCTAGAGAATAGGGGGAGAGTTTTTCGAAAATAAATGAATTTGTTGGTCTGTTGCCAGAAAAAACTTTTGCAGCAACCAGTAATTTGCTTGCATGATCCCCCAAGTCGGCTCTAACCTCCTCTTTAGTTTTTCCTTTCATGAGCGCTTCTGTCTGGGCAAGGAAGTTGGAAATTAGCAGGTCATGACAGTCGGAGTTCTCATGATGGCTTTTTGCGGCAGTAATAAAGTCACAGGGAATTACTTTGGTTCCTTGATGAATTAACTGATAAAAAGCATGTTGACCATTGGTGCCGGGCTGTCCCCAGATAATAGGGCCAGTGCTATAGTCCACAGAATTGCCGCTCATATCTACGTGTTTACCATTACTTTCCATATCGCCTTGCTGGAAATAGGCAGAAAAGAATTCCATATTATGATCGTACGGTAATAAGGCGTGCGAGTCCGAGGCATAGAAATTGTTATACCAAATGCCTAATAGAGCCATGAGAACAGGGATATTGGTAGCAAAGTGTTCGTTACGAAAGTGTTTGTCTGCTTCGTGTGCTCCTTCGAGTAATTGCTCAAAATTATCCATGCCAAGATATAAAGCAATAGACAGTCCAATAGAAGACCAAAGCGAATAGCGACCACCGACCCAATCCCAGAATTCAAACATATTGGCTGGGTCTATGCCAAATTCAGTGACATTTTTTTTATGTGTAGATAGCGCAACAAAGTGTTTTGCTATGGCTGATTTATCACCTGCTGCATCGACTAACCATGATCGAGCGGCTTTGGAATTAACCATGGTTTCTTGTGTGCTAAAGGTTTTTGAAGCGACTAAAAACAAGGTTGTTTCAGGAGATAAGTTCTCCAGCGTTTCATTTAAATCGGTACGATCTATATTGGAGACATAATGCGCTTTCATTCCTTTTATAGCATAAGGTGTCAGTGCTCTAGTGACCATTTTTGGGCCTAGATCAGAGCCGCCTATACCTATATTAACAATGTCTGTAATTTTCTTACCTGTATAGCCTTTCCATTCGCCAGAGTGAACACGTTCACAGAAATTACGCATTTTTTGTAAAGCAAGATTAACTTCAGGCATGACGTCTTCACCATCGACATAGACGGGTGTGTTGCTACGATTGCGTAATGCAGTATGTAACACGGCCCGGTTTTCTGTCTTGTTAATGCGTTTACCGGTAAACATATCTTCAATATGCGACTTTAAGCCTTGCGTCTTTGCCAGGTTGAGCAATAAGACAATCGTTTCATCGGTAATTCTGTTTTTAGAATAATCAAATAATAGATCTTCAAATTGTATTGAGTAGTTATGAAACCGGTTTGGATTAGCCTCAAATAAGTCTCTGATATCTAATTGATCAATGCGTTTTTGATGTTTTTTTAGAGTCAACCATTCAGGTGAACCAGTGAGTTTAGACATATTTTTATAGCCTTAGTGTGCGTAGGTTATGGGGTAAATGCGTTATAGCACAAAATTTTACGGAAATAAACAAGGGATAGCAATAGCAATATTAGAGAACTATGATATAATTAAGTTGCCTTATTGCCTTATTGCCTTATTGCCTTATTGCCTTATTGCAGAGTTATTCTATCTTTGTCTAATTCAATATGATAAAGTCTGGGGTTGTTTTTAGAGTATCGTTGGGTCAGTAACGAGATAAAACAGTTTACAATTATAATAAATTACACAAAGAGGAAGAATTATGACAAACAGTATTATGAGAAAAAGTTTTATAGGTCTGCTGGGCATGTTATTTTCTGCAACGCTGTGGGCGCATGGTGGGGCTGCGGGTACCGATACCGATCAGTGTAAGTTTGAACTAGAGCCAGAGCACTGGATTCACTACACGGCATATCAGCCAACAAAATTTCCAGCTGAAGAATTTTGTGGAAATCTTCCTGATACAGATACTTTAACGCAGTTGGTTTTTGACTATCAAGATGTTAGATATCGTAACAGAGCAGTAGAGTTTGAAGTAACAAAAGAGCCTGAAGGTAATCGGGTGTTTTTTCAGGCAGCTAAAAAATATAAATCAGGAACTGTGGTATTAAAATTACCAAATGGTGTATCTGAAGCAGGTAAGTATTTAATCCATATTACTCTGCTCGGTGCTAATAATGATAATTTAGATGCGCATATGAGTTTTGTAGCAGGTAGAGGCGCGGCAACAAGTAATGCTAGCTTGTTTATGTATGTCTTGTTTTTCTTTGCTGCTTTATATGTTTTATACCTATCTCACGCTGGATTTAAAGCGAAAGTGGATGAGCTGTTAGGTAAATCAAAAGACGTATAAGTTACAATTAATAACAAGGTGTTAATAATGCAGAAAAATCCTTTAGGATTGCTATTGGGTGCTGCTGTTATGCTGATGCCGTTTTCGGCATCAGCTGTAGTAGGCTTACCTAAAACAGTTGAAGTAGACAGTGGCAAAGCGGGGACGGTTTGTGATCAAAATAACCCTGAGTGGCGTGAAGCACAAACGATAGAAGGCGTCAAAATACAGGAGTCACTACGCTGTAGTCCTGATAATCCTTACGATATTGCGGCAGAGGTAAAAGGGACCAACAATATATCCATGGAAGCATTGATGAATACTCACTATGCAATGGATGGCATTATTAAAAAAAATGATATGGATGGCGATGGCGATCCTGATTTAATTATCATTAAACTTGAAGTAGCAGAATTAAATGGTCATTCACCTGATTTTTCAGGTTTTGTACCAACTTTTGATATAGCGCCAGGCATACAGCCAGGTATGTGGGTCTTTGCACCTAAATCGCGGGGTATGGCGACCAGTAGTTTTGTAGGCACCGATGCTAATCCTCTATTAAGAGCGCCTTCACCGGTTATTCGTGTTGAACAAGGTGATATAGTCTGGATACAGCTAGAGAATACTCATTATTTTCCCCATACGATTCATTTGCACGGCATAGATCACCCCTGGGTAGATAGTTCGGGTGAAGGTAATGATGGTGTGCCTCAAACCAGTGACAAGTTTGTCCTGCCAGGGCAGAGCAAAACCTATGAAATCCGTCCGCGAGCAACGGGTACTTTTGTTTACCATTGTCATGTACAAACTCACGTGCATTTAGCAATGGGGCTGGTCGGTATGTTTGTTGTTGAAGAAAATCGCCCTAATAACTGGGTACAGACTTTTAATGTCGGTGCAGGTCAGGTAAGGCACCCTTCGAAAGCGATTTTAGAAAAATATGATAGTGAATATGATTTACATTATCATGCGATGGATAAGGAATTACATAGCGTTATTCAGCAATACAATGATCCGCGCTTAATCGCAAAAAAGATGAATCGTGAATATGATATGACCGATTCAACTGAAGATTATCACACCCTCAATGGCCGTTCCTTTCCATATACATTAAGAGAGTCGATTATTGTTGCCGAGCCGGATCAAAATATTAAATTACGTGTGTTTAATAGTTCGGGAGAATTGTTAGCCATGCATACGCATGGGCATAAAGCGACTATTACCCATTATGATGGTGTTGAGCATAATCCAGTCGCCCAAATTACCCGTGATGTTTATGACATTGCACCTGCACAGCGAAATGATTTAAAAATCAATACTACGGATGATGGGTTTCATAGTTATGGCCAAGGTGTATGGATTTTTCATGACCACCGTGAAAAAGGTATTACCACCGATGGTATGAATCCGGGCGGTAATGTCAGTGCTCTGGTTTATAAGAAATATTTGAATGAAGTTGGCCTGCCTAAAACTATTGGTGAGAGTATAGCGCCATTATTTACCAAAGCTTTTCAAGAGCGAAAAGTTCCTGTCTGGCAAAATATTGATGGTTGGAATAGTTTAGGTGCGATTGATGCGGAAGGTTATGTTGCTCCGCCAGCCAGTATTCCGGCGGCAGCAGATGTTACCCAGGGTTCTGCTGATATTGTCGCCCCTGTAGACAATTCAATTAGAAATCTACTGTTTGGTCTGTTTTTGGGTGTTCTGGGCTATTTGCTAATTATTTACAGAGAAAAAATCATTGCCCTAATTTCAGCACTTAAAGGAGGCAAATGATAATGATAAATCAATTATCAATCGCAACACTAGCACTAGCATTATCCGCTCCTGTCTTTGCTGAAAAAGAGTTTGAAGACCATAACAGAATGATGGACCATGGTGATGGCCATCTGATGGATGCTACCGGCGGTATGGTGATGGGCCAAAATACTGATGTTTTGCCAGGCGGATGTAGCCGTATCGCCGCTACCAAAGAAATTACTGTACATGCAGGACATAAATATGCCGAGAAATTTCCCGGCCGTATGTTTGCCTTTGATGTACAGGAATATCAATTTGAGCCGTGTACTAAATTAACCGTTAATTTTGTTAATGATGATGAAGTGCGTCACCAATGGATGATGCATGGCTTGCCTAAATACCTTTATCCCAAAGGCATGTTCCACCTGGAAGTGACTGGGCCGGGTAAAGTAACTGGTACTTTGATTTTTCCACCTGGAGATAAAACCTACCTGGTGCATTGTGATATTGCCCAGCATATGGAAAAAGGCATGAAAGGCCAGCTGAAAATTGGTAAAGGAGATGCTGAATTACCTAGTATTCCAGGTGTCAGTGCTTATGTTATTCAGGATGATTACTCTGATAGTAAATCAGAATCAATTACTGAAACTGTTGTTGCTGAAATTACTGAAATGAAAAAGAAAGTTGTTGGTAATAACTCTTTCTTTTCAGGATTGACAGTGATTGGTTTAGCCATTGGTTTAATTCTTGCGCCATTACTAACGCGTAAATTTAAAAATATGAGCCCTGCTGAGGTGATTACTTATCTCTTTGATGCAGTAAGAAATGTCATAGACATCTTTGCAAAAGTCATAAGCTGGATCATTGGATTAGTAAAAAATAGATTCTAAGTATGCTTGATTAAAAGCCCCTGATGGCCTTCATCAGGGGCTTTTTTATGAGTAAAATAAAGAGAGGTAGGGAGTGTTAGAGCTTTGGGGTCTTTTTGTTAGTGCCTTTATATCATCAACCATTGCACCGGGAGGCTCTGAAGCTGTTTTAGCGTATTTGGTCGCTGAGCAGGTTGAACCGGTGATATTACTGGTGGCCGTTGCGACGATTGGTAATACTCTGGGAGCCTTAACAACTTGGTGGTTAGGAAGCCTGGCGGCAAAGAAATTTTCTGCCGAGCATCTTTTAGATAGTAAAAAGCAAAAAGCCCTGCGCTGGGTTCAGCATTGGGGGTACTGGAGTTTACTATTTTCCTGGTTGCCGGTAGTGGGGGATGCTTTATGTTTTGCAGGTGGATGGTTAAAATTACCCTTATTTATATCAACGGTATTGATTTGCGCTGGTAAATTATTTCGTTATCTATTTGTCGCCTACTGGTTTGTCTAAGTTAAGTGTTTCCTGCCGTGATAAAATACAGAAAAATTATTATCGGCAGATGTAGGACGCGGGTTTAGCCCGCTTGTGGTACTTTTGTATGTTAGCGAGCTAAAGCCACGCTCTACAGATATCTTGAAATAAACGAGCTTGATCAAAGTTCATCAGGAGTTTAGATAAATGTTACGCTATTTTCCAGAAGCAGGTGTGGCTTACCCAGACCATAAGCGCGATTACTATATCGCTACGTTTACTTTTATCGTTACCGGTATTTGTTTGACGATAGATGGCAGTGGCAGCCATGAAATGCAATGGGCACTGGCATTTTTTGGCTACCTGTTTTTAGCCATTCTGTTGTCAGGAGAATCTACCCTGCTACGCATGCAAGTGGTGGTTGCCTTATTATTTGCTACAACGGGTGAGATTTTTGCCTCACCCTATATGGAAGGCTATTTATATCGTTTTGGCAGCGTGCCTCCGTATGTTCCTGCAGGGCATGGCATGGTGTATTTGACAGCTGTGGTTTTAGGCCGTTCAGGTTTCTTTTTGCGCCATGCTCGTGCAATTGCGCTGTTTACCATCATTAGCTGTGGATTCTGGTCAGCATGGGGGCTTAGCCCATTTGCAGCACGTAACGATCAAATTGGTGCAGTGTTGTTTTGTGTCTATTTACTTTATCTGTTCAAAGGCAAATCACCTATGGTGTATCTAGGTGCTTTTTTTATCACTACCTGGCTGGAACTTGTGGGTACAACGGCTGGCACCTGGGCGTGGGCTGCAGTCGATCCTGCTTCAGGGCTTACACAGGGAAATCCCCCCAGTGGTGTTGCAGCCTGGTATTGTCTGGTCGATGCCGTTGCCATGGCGGGTGCTGCTCCTGCACTAAGACTATTAGAAAAACTAAATGCCAATATGCTGCAATTTAAGCAGTTTGTCAGAGTAAGAAGCGACAAATAAACTATTTAGCCGATGTAGGGCGTGGCTTTAGCCCGCTATTGACTGTTTGCGCTACGAGCGGAAAAATATCGGCCCTTAATAAAAGAGAAATAAAAAATATGCACACTATAGAGCCGAACCGGGATTATCGTTCACAAAGTACCAATAATGATTCTGCCGAGGCGCTAAGAGAAGCAGCAGTTAAACATTATGATGCCTGTTATTGGGATTACCTGTTTGCCTGGAGTAGCCGCAATGATTTAGCCTTGCATTATGGTTACTGGGATGAAAATACACATTCACATAGCGAGTCCTTATTAAATAAGAATCAAAAATTGTATGAGGCTGCTAATATTAAGCCTGGTGATTATGTCCTGGATGCTGGTTGTGGTATTGGTGGTAGCTCAATCTGGATGGCAAAAAATCATGCCAATAATTTAAAAGCAATCACCATCAGTGCAAAGCAGGCCTACTATGCAGGGCAGCATGCAAAGCGACATGGGGTAGCGGGTAAGGTTGATTTTGAAGTGTCTGATTTTTGTGCGACGCACTATGCAGATGAAACCTTTGATGTAGTCTGGGGGCTGGAGAGTGTATGCCATGCGCTGAATAAAGCAGACTTCATACGCGAGGCTTTTCGGGTATTAAAAAAGGGCGGACGCTTAGTCGTTTGTGACGGATTTTTAATGCAGCGAGAAGTGGCTGACGAACACTGGCCTGCCATGGTTGATTGCCTGGATGGCTGGGCGGTACCTAATTTGTGTCTACGCGAAGAATTCACACAATTACTTAATGCGCAGGGTTTTGCCAATATTCATTACGATGATATTACCGAACAGACCTTACCTTCAGCTGACTATATGTATAAAGTAACCAAACGCTTACAACCGGTGCAAAAAATTAGTCAGTGGTTAGGATTGCGTAGCGAAACCCAGACAGCTAATTTTAAGGTGGGTTTAGCGCAACAGCATTTATTTCAGAATAAACTGGTAGAATATGGTATTTTCACCGCTCAAAAAATATAATATACTGCGTATGACTTTGGTAGTGCGCAGTATTAAAACTTAATAATGGAGACACAGATGAAAAGAATGGTTTTTTTAAGCTTGTTACTACTATCAAATATCGCTGTCGCAAAGTTAAGTTTTGTCACGACGACTCATCCGGGGCAGTGGCAATTAAATAATAAAGCATCTACACTCAATTTTACGACCACCAAGAATTCTAGCAAGACTGAAATACAATCATTTAAAAAGTTTGAAGGACATATCTACGATACCAAAGTCAGCATGACGATTGATTTAGGCAGTGTTAATACGGGTATAGAAATCAGAGATCAGCGTATTAAAGAATTATTTTTTGATATCGTTAAATTTCCCACTGCAACAGTTACGATAGATTTAAGAAAATCTGATCTGAAGCAGATGAAAATTGGACAAACAAAAACGCTGAGAGAACAGGCAACAATAGAAATTCACGGAGTAAAGCAGACTCTACCGGTAGAGCTGCAAGTTACTTCATTAAATCATAATAAGCTAATGGTTTTTTCCAGAAAGCCGGTGATTATCTATTTAAAAAACTTTGACCTGTTAAACGGTGTTATCGCACTGCGTGAAATAGCAAAATTAAAAAGCATTAATACGGCAGTTCCCGTTACCTTTAGTCTGGTGTTTTCACACCAGTAATTTGTACACTCGATTTTTTTGATGCATATGAATAATAAAAGCAAACTTACATTACAAACTATTCTTTTGAGTGCTGCTCTAGCACTCATACTTACAGGCTGCTCTGACGACGAGCCAAAGCAGCAAGCTTCTAAAGCCCATAATCCATGGGATCACTCACATGAAGCAGAAGTGACAGATATCCAGAAGCATGTATTTGAGCATGAGTTTGCCGCTGAGTGTGTGGACAGAGAAGTCAAAAATTCGATCAATAAAGACAATGACAGAAAGCGCTTTGCCAAGCCCTGTATGTGTGTAGCGACTTTTATGATGAAAGACTTAACGGCCATAGAAGCCGAAAAATTCCTCAAAGAAAAGAAGACTACACAATCCTTAAGGATTCGTTTTGAAAGTGCTGCTTATCACTGTTTACAGGAAAAGGAACAACCTAAGTCGCCGCAGTTGTTTAATAGGCGTTAGTAGCTCGCAGAGGAAGTATCCTGAATAAGAATTAGGGGTATACTATTGATGTGTGAAGTGCCTATATTATCAAAAGCATTGGGCATTAATTTTTAGCTTACTTTTTGCGCTTTTTATTAAAAAAGCACGGAAAAGGCACTCGGGTGAGAATTTTTAAAGTATTGTTAGTATTAGTATTTTATGGCCTTCGCTATTTTTGCTGCTTGTTTTGGGCATCCCAGCCCAAGCAGCAAAAACTTAACGCGACCGCGAATGCCCTCGGCGCCCCAGACGTCCTGCGTACGTGCCACTTCGCCACTACCATCGTAAACTTGGCGCTGGCTTCGTAACACTCCCTCAAATGACTGGGTGGTGTTTCGGAATGCCTTTTATGTTGTCTCCACCTACGCTAGCGCTCCGATTCCGACAAAACAACGGTCTTACCTCCTTCTGGGGCTACCAGTCCTCGTGCACGCTCTCTATGGCTGGCATCTAAAATCCAATAATTGGGTTTTGTTTACTTCAAGATAGCGCTATTACTTTTGATTTGTACCATCCCTAAATCTTCCAAAATGGTATACAAACACGGCACGACAAACAGTACCAGCAAAGTAGAACTGAGTATGCCAAATACTATACTGGTTGCCAGTGGAATTAAAATTTGTGCCTGGGGGCTTTGTTCAAATAATAAGGGTGTTAAGCCTACAATTGTTGTTAAGGAAGTTAAAACGACTGCTCTAAAGCGTTCACTACTTGCTTTTGCGGCGGCTTGATCGGGCGTCATGCCTGTATTGATATGTTGTTTCACGAACTCGACTAACAGAATTGAATCGTTGACTACAATACCCGCCAAAGAAACAAAGCCCAATAAAGAAGGCATGGTAATATCCAGCCCCATAATCAAGTGTCCGAAGATAACACCAATAAATGCTAGGGGGATATTTGCCATGACTAAAATGGGTTCGGAATAAGAGCGAAACTGTAAGCTTAATAAGGCAAAAATTCCGATAAGCCCCAACAGCATGCTTTTTTTCATAGAATTACGTGTCAGTGGACCCTCCTTTACCTCGCCTTCAAACTGGATGCTGATATCAGGATATTGCTGTTTGAATTCGGGCAGAAATGTTTTTTGCAGATCCTGAAAAATGGCCTGAGTATTATTGACTTCTGCATCAATATCGCCATAAATAGTGACTGCACGTTGTGCATTAATACGTTGAATACGCGAGAAGTCCCGTGTCGGACTGATTTCAGCGATATTTACCAGCGGGATAATATGCCCCGATACCGGATGAGTAATGGGGAAATAATCAAAGTCTGCTAGCTCGTCTTTGGAGGCATCATCCAGCTGAACAATGACTTCATAGGTTTCCAGGTTGATTGATGTTTCTAGCACTTCAATCCCCTGATAAGCGGCGCGTAATTGTGTGGCTATCTCTTGTGCCGTTAAACCGAGGGCAAAAGCGCCTGGTTTCAGGTTTAAGGTAAACTCGGGTTTGCCGGGGCGCAGATCGTCCATTAGGTTGCTGACACCAGGATAACCCGCTAACCAGTTTTGCAGTTGATGTGAGGCCTCTGAAAGTCGGGCGAGGTCATCACTCTGTAAGCGTATATAAATAGCGCGTCCAGCCGGGCTAATTATAGGTTCTTTAATGGCTATATTTAAAGCTTCAGGGATTACACCGAGATTTTTTCGCCACTGTTCGGCAATTTGATTAATTGACTGTTTACGTTGCTCGGAAGTTAACAGGTCAACGCTGACGGTAGCCAGATGTGCACCTCCCTCAAAAGCATCAACATTTTTAGCATAATGCACTGTCATGCCTCGTACCAATGGGGTGTGATAGTTTTTTTGATAGCTGCTATTAACCGCTTGAATACTATTCGTGACTTTAGTAATGGTTTGCTGGGTTTTTGCTAATGAAGTACCGACTGGCATCAGTACCCTGGCTTGTAGCAGATCGCCTTCAACATTGGGAAAGGCAGAAAATTTGACCACCCCTGAGACTAATAAACTGACGGATAAAATAAACACGCCAACAACCGAGCCCAGAAATAAATAGCGGTAGATAATCAGAGTTTTTACCCAGCCATTAACTTTGAGATGAAGTTTTTCAAAGTAAAAACTAAAGCGCTGACGCACTTTTGAGATAGGTTGAGCGGATGCGTGTTGTAATGAGTGTTGCAAGTGATGTGGCAGAATCAAAAAGGCTTCTACCAATGAAATAGTAATGACGGAAATTAATACCGCAGGTATGGTAAACAGTAATTGCCCAATATCACCGGATAGAAATAGCAAGCCAGTGAAAACGCATAGGGTAGTGACATAAGATGAGAGTACTCCATTTTTCACTGCCATCGTGCCATCAATGGTCGCTTGAACGGGCGTCTTACCTAAGGAAATATGCTTACCGATGCTTTCGCTAATGACAATAGCATCATCCATTAGAATACCTAGAGCCAGTAATAGGGCGACCATGGAAAGCATATTCACGCTAATGCCGAACTGTACCAAGATAAAGGCACTGGCTAAAAATGACACGGGTAAGCCCATCACTACCCAGAAAGCATAGCGCGTGCCAAAAAACAGCCACATGACAGCGAATACCAGTAATAAACCTTGCCAGGCATTGCTTACTAGCAGTGCGATACGGTCTTCAACGACACTAGTAAAGTCTTGCGTTAGATTAAAATAAACCTGCTCAGGGAGGGCTTGTTGTTCTTGGGCAATAAATTCTCTTACTTGCTCTAAGACACCTAAGCTGTCGTCCTGAGAATTTTTACGAATTTTTAGAAAAGCCGTAGGCATATTATTATAGGTTGCCAACTCCTCAGCTTTTTCAAAACTGTCAATAATCGTAGCAATATCGCCTAAACGCACCTCATTCCCCTGTTCACCGGTGATAATTACCAGATCTTTTAACTCGGTCGGTGAGCGGCGTTCATCATTAAAGCGAATTTGATAGTCACGATCAGCAGTTTGAATTTCTCCGGTAGGTAAATCCAGATTTTGCTGGCCGATAATATTGGCAACGGCTTGCAGACTAAGGCCGTATAGACGTAACTTTTCTTGTGCCAGTTGTATCTGGAACTGACGTTTGGAAAAGCCTTCGATACTGACCAGTGGAATACCCGGTACGCGTAACATACGCTCCTTTATGCTTTCAGCCAGGTCTTTTAATTCCGGCTTCGGAATATTGGCGCTGAGCGCAACCGTCACTACATCCTGAGTGCGACCGAGTTCTTTAATAATTGGCTCTTCGCTATCATCCGGAAAGTTTTCGACCTCATCAATTGCGCTTCTAATATCATTATTAAACTGGACAAAATCTCCCTGTTCCTGCATTTTGATGGTGGCGATAGCCATAGACTGGCGTGATTCACAGCGTATTTCGTCTATAAAGCTCGTGCCATCGATAGTATTTTCTATTGGCTTACAAATTTTCTGCTCAATTTCGCGCGGGGATGCACCGGGGTAGACTACTTTTACTTCAATTTCATAGTGCTCTATTTCAGGAAAGGTTTCGCGTTTAAGTGTTGGCAGTGTGACCAGACCCATAATTATAAGCAAACCCATGAGTAAATTGGCCGCTGTGGGATGCAGGATAAAATAACGAATCATGTTATTGCTCCTGCACCCAATCTGCAATCGATTGCTGTAATGCCGGCTCCTCAAACATTTTAACTTGCATGCCTGGAATCGCCGGAAATACATCGGAGACAATAAGTTTTTCTCCCTCTTGCAAGCCCGTGCTTAGCAATACCATTTTGCCTTGTACCTGAGTGTTTTCGACCGAGCGGCGCTCTAACTGGTTTTGTTTATTGACGACAAAAATTTCATTTTCATGCAGTGCATCGCGAGGGACCACATAAAAAGTCTTGGCTCTACCCTGTAAGACAATCTCCGTATACATACCTTGTATTAAAGGCGGCTTAGTGCCTGGAATAATTTGCGCATAAGGGTTGTCAACACTGACGATAACCCCCAAAGTGCGGGTGTCAGGATCAAGCTGGCTAGCAATGCGCTCTACATTTGCCTGCCAGAAAGGGGAAACGTTATCAGCAAGACGTACTTTGGCACTAAGACCTAACTGTTTAAAAAGCTCGCTAGAAAATCCCGATAAAAACGCTTTTTTAAGCAGAGCTTCGCTGCCTATAAAATCTTTTGCCAGAGATCTAAAGTGCTGTAGGGAAAATTGACCGTTGATCAGGATTTTATTGATTGTTTGCGCGCTATAGAGCAAAGCACCTTGACTGATATATTGATTTTCATCGATGGCACGTTGTGAAATCCTGGCGTTAAAAGGAAGGGTAATGATCGTACGATCAAGATTGCGCTGTTGGGTTGTGACTAAAGATTCTGAATTGGCCAGGGCTGCTTCTGCATTAGCAATTTGCTCTGGAACGGTTAATATTTGATGTTTTAGTTTTTGTACTTCCTGCTGTAATTTTAAGACATTGACCTGCTGGGTATCACGGCTGGATTTTGATATAGATTGTTTTTTAACTAAAGACTGGATGCGGGATAATTCCAGTTTGGCCAGGTTAAGTTTTTTCTGAACGATATTCAGTTCGGTTTGTAAGTTCTTCGTTTGTAATTCAACTTCCCTTAATTGGGCGCGGTGACTGGTGGCAGTGGCCTCGGCTTGTTGTAATGCTAACTGGTAATCATCCTGTTCGATACGAATGATAACGGTATCTTTAGGTAAAATGGCTCCATTGCGTAATTGCGGGTGGACGTAAGTAATTTTACCGGCAACTTCAGATTTAGATTTCAGCAATATATCGGGTTCAACAGTACCATAGCCAAGTATCGCAGGATGAACAAGGTAAGGTTTGACTGCTATGACATTAACCGGCGTTATCAATGCTGCGCTGGGTTCATGCTCCATTTTGGGTTGTAATTTAACCAGAGCAATAGCAAGAGCCAGGCAGACAAGCAGTGCGATAGGAAAGAAACGGCGCGGGGTAAGATCTTTGATAAATGACATAGGCGTATTTAAAGTGGGTTTTGGTTTCCAGGCTTTGCTTGGGCAAATGTAGAGCGGACTTTAGCCCGACTATTTAAATTGCTGCTGTAGTCATTAGCGGATGAAGTCCGGTCTACAAAAGGTATTAACCACACTCTAGTTAAAAAACACGATTAATAAAGGCTGAAATATCATTAATTTCTTCCAGACAAAACGAATGTTGCATGGGGTATTCATGCCAGCTGATTGGGTAGCCCATAGACTTTAATCGGCTAAAAGAATCTTTAGCAATCTGGGGGTAGACAACTGGATCCATCGTGCCATGTGCCATAAAAATAGCGATTGCATTATTCACCTCCGAGCGTTCTGTTTTAAGCTGCTCTGTCGTCGGCATATAGGTAGATAAGGCCATAATACCTGCTAATTTATGTGGGTAGCGTAAGCCCGAGTGCAAGGCAATCACACCACCTTGAGAAAAGCCGGCCAGCAAGATATTTTCTGCTTTAATACCTTGGTCAATTTGTTGCTGAATAAGCAGGTCCAGCAAAGTAGAGGATTGATAAATATCATCGATGGCGACGGTTCGATCCAGAGATGCTTCGAGTATGTCATACCAGGAGCGCATTTTCATGCCGCCATTAATAGTAACCGCCTGAACGGGCGCATTAGGGAAAATAAAATTGATATGTTCCATGTTATTCAGTGACAGTTCAGGAACGATACTTTCAAAATCATGACCATCTGCACCCAGGCCGTGCAGCCAGATAATTGAGTATTTAGGGGTTGAAACAGCAGGAATTTCTACGCAGTTGAGTAGTGAGGTCATAGTGGTTGTGATTAATATTACATTAGTTTTTTATTATATAGTTTTTTACGTTGCTGTGCTTGGCTTAAAATCGCTGTTTTCTTAGCTTCGCTAGCGTATGCCCAGCCTGTCACCTCATCCATTGATCGAAAGCAGCCTAAGCAAACATCCTGTTCGTCCAGGTTGCACTGACGGATGCAGGGGGACTCAATATTGGTTTTTAGATGTTGTCCCAAGAGCTTATTGAGCTGATCTATAGTCACAGCAGTGTTGGTGTAATTCAGTGGCAGAGTGTATATCTCTTCTTTCAGGATAAGGCGTAATGAGGGAAAGGAAGTGGCCTGCATCAGTCTAGATAGCAGTATATGCTGCTGAAGTTGTTGATTGATTTCAGGGCTGTGGAGATCAAGAATAAATTGATCTATATCTAATGCTAATTGTACTGCGCAGGCAACCAGTGTTGCTTCTAATGAGGGGTTTTTTGCATCTTGATAATATGCCTGCTGTATCATCTTGCGCATTGCCTCAGTCAGGTCGGGAGATTGATTTTCAGTGGCAAGTATTGCTCGGCAAGCAGGGTAGGTTGAGCGATAAGGTATATTGATGTCTGACCAGAAATTAAAATTAAATCGAATATGCGGTACAGTGCTTTCTATTTGTCGCCATGCCTGTTGAATCATGGATTTGCTTGCCTCAGGCATCGGCGTATCAGTGTCCGCAGCCAGTCCTCCGAGTATGGTTTTGAAGTTCAGCTGCGTAGGCAGTTGCATCTTTATAGAATGTAACGATTGTTCAAAAGCATAGCACCAGCTACACATGGGGTCATAGATGTAATAAAGAGTATTATTTTCGTATTGCATGCTGAATGTGGGGGAGTAAGTTATCAGTGATAATTATAGCGTACAGGTTTGATAGCCTATTAATATCACAATAGGATACGACATGACCAATACAACTAGAAAGCCGCGTACACGCTTTACGCCAGAACAAAGACTCGAATATGCGAAGTTAATGATAGAAGAGAACT